>PXCO01000139.1 GCA_003565295.1 Cyclobacteriaceae bacterium | reverse complement strand
CAGTAGCGGCGTCCAGCGCAATGACACAGTTGCCGAAAAGGTTAATCCCTTTTCGAAATCCCCCATAAAAATCGTTTGCCGGGGAGCCTGTGGCGAAAAACACCCAACCTCTTTCCTCATCCAGCGAAAATCCCCCCCAGGGATTGGCACCCCCATACCGTTCCCCCTCTATCCATTCCCAGGTATCGTGACCATATTCACCTTCTTGGGGAATAGTATGAAATGTCCATTCCAATTCACCGGTAACCGTATTGTAGGCCCTAACGTGGCCGGGGGTTGAATGATAATCCTCCGGAACCTTTGACCCCATAATTAAAAGGTTCTTATAAATAATGCCAGGGGTGGTTACTTCAATATAGGCTTGCCCTTCCTCCATATCTAAACCTTCCGTTAAATCGATATAACCCTGATTACCAAAGGATGTGACAAGCTCACCTGATGTTGCATTTAGCGCATATATCCTGTCTCGAACAAACAAAAAAATCCGTTGACCCTCTTCTCCTTCCCAGTAGGTAACGCCCCTGTTTCTCCCCCGCAGGACTTTTTGATCTTTGTTGTGTTTCCAGGACTCAAACACCCATTTTTCCTCCCCGGTAACCGCATCCAGCGCAACCGCATTTAAAGCTGGGGTGGAAAAGTACATGACCCCATCGATCACTATTGGAGTGCTATACATGTTCGACCCTTCATCCGCATCTCCGGTACGGTATTCCCAGATCGGTTCTAACCTGTGCACATTTGCAGCATGGATCTGCCCTATCTCCGCAAATTGATTGGCTTTTTTATCCCCCCTGTAAATTCCCCATTCCACATAGTTATTTAATCGATCCATTTTTGGGGGATCTGGCTCCCCCGATTCAGCCTCCCTGCTTGAATTACAGGCTGATAAAAGGGTAACTACCGAAAGAAAAATGACTTTTAAAAAGGTAAATGGGTAAATTGTTAATCTCATTATACTACGATTTTCCAATATTAAGACAAATCCCGATCCATTTTTGGAACCTGTGATTTGAATGTAAGCAAAAAAATACAAGGTGTTAAATTTCAGTGGTTTAAAATTGATTTTTCCCACTCCCATCTCCTGGGTTTAGTGAAATTCACTACAACTGATGGAGTAAAAACGTTACTATTGTTTACTTTTGACGTAACAAGTTAACAATATTTAGTAACACTAGGAAATTGTAGTTAAGTTAGTAGCCAACATGATTGGAAATTTAAAAAACAGGAGCTACCCAATTGTTTCCGTGGTTTCGGGAAGTGGTCAGGTCACCAAGTCTGCCGTCTTGTCGGGGGCGGATATGATCATCGCATTGAATGCGGGGTTATATAGAAATATGGGTTTCGGTTCCTTGGCTGCCTTTATGCCCTATGGGAACGCCAACGACCAAACTGAAAAGTTACTTATACAGCATATTTTGCCCCATAGGAAAGACACCCCGGTAATTGCCGGCGTTTTTGCATCTGATCCAACCACAAGTATTCGGAAAAGGTTAGTAAGGCTGAAGGAGCTGGGTATCGAAGGAATCACCAATTGGCCTGCCGTTGGGTTTATAGATGGTGAAATTCGTAAGGCCATGGAGGAGGATGGTTTGGGAGTGCAAGCGGAGGTAGCATTACTGGAAATGGCCAAGGAATTGGGATTTATGACTTTTGGTTTTGCGCTTTCGGCTGAGGATGCCTTTATTTTTGCCGAGAGCGGCGTGGATGCACTCATTTTGAACGTTGGGCTTACTTTTGAGATTGAGGACACCATAGAAAAAAGAAACCAGCTACAACTATCGATCACAAAGGCAAAAAAAATGATGGCGGAGGTGCAACGCTCTGATCATCAACCTATTTGTCTGATTTACGGGGGATCCCTCACAGAACCAGCAGATTTTGAGGAGTTCCTCCTGCAGCTTCCCATTCATGGCTATGCCGGCGGATCGGTGTTTGATCGTTTTCCGGTGTTGGAATCGGTGGTTTTAAAGGTCAAGAGTTTCAAATTAATCGATGTCCATCATCAAAAGAAAAGTGCACCGCAGTTCGGAAACCTGGTGGGGAGTACACCGGTGATGAAGGCCCTTTATGAGATGATTGAAAAGGTTGCTCCCTATGACGTGAATGTGTGCATTGATGGGGAATCTGGCACTGGAAAGGAATTGGTGGCCAACCAAATCCACCTTCTGAGCCCAAGGAAGGGTCATCCTTTTATCACTGTGAATTGCGGAGCCATACCGGATACCCTGGTAGAAAGCGAGTTTTTTGGCTATGAGAAGGGGGCTTTTACCGGGGCAAACTTTAGAAAACAAGGCAAATTTGAACTTGCCCACAGGGGTACCCTTTTTTTGGATGAAGTGGCTGACCTCAGCCCCCATGCCCAAGCAGCATTGTTAAGGGTAATCCAACAGGGAGAGGTGGTCACCCTAGGTGGGCAAAAGGTGACCCCTGTGGATGTGCGGCTCCTATGCGCCTCCAATCAAAACCTGGAACAATTGGTGGAAACGGGCAAGTTTAGGGAAGATTTATATTTCCGACTAAGCACCATCATTTTGAAACTCCCTCCATTAAGGGAAAGGAGAAATGATATTCCTTTACTGGTCAATTATATCCGTTCAAAGCTTGCTGTGAGGTTCAATAAAAAAATCCAAGGCATTACAGATGGGTTTATGGAGAAATTAATGACCCACGCTTGGAAGGGAAATGTAAGAGAGCTGGAACAGGTAATTACCAGACAGGTGCTTATGGAGGACCAGCCCATATTGGAAGGAAAAAACTTTCAACCTTCTTCGTCAACGAATAGGTCTATTGAAATGGAAGTTCCAAAAAATGAAAGGGCCCAGCTGGCTATACGAGAAGCTGGTGGAAACAAGACCCTGGCGGCGGCTTCTTTGGGAATCAGCCGTAAAACCCTTTATATATGGCTAAAAGACACTTCTATTTGAACTTTTCAAATCATTTTCTCAATACCTCATAAAACTCCTTTTCCATTTCAGGGGCATTGATACGGGCGTAGATCTTCACACTGAACTTCTTGTTCTCCGGAGGGGCGTTTACCGTCAGTACTTCAGCAAGATCGGGTCGAAGGTAGGCCTGCACCAATGCCAAATCCCACATCACTCTGGTTTTATCCTGGGGGTTTTGCTCCCTCCATCGGTCAGCCAACATCTTTTCAAGGGGTTGGTCATCGTCCAGGTTTTCATAGGTTTCGTCCCTGTCAAACCTCAAAGGCAGGGCCTCTTCCACAGGCAGCACGGTAAAATCCAAATTTTCCAAATCCAGCAGGTAGTCAAAAGCGTTAAGGTCATTTCGGATATTGAATTCATTCTTACTCCAGGCCTTTCGATCCAAAAAATACCTGGCCCCCAAAGAATAAACCCTTATCTTCGGTAAGATACTT
>PXCO01000319.1 GCA_003565295.1 Cyclobacteriaceae bacterium | reverse complement strand
GTAGTTTATGTCACCCTGCAACCAGCGGTCGCCAGGTTTTTTGTGGGGTCCGCCAGTCGATCCCTTCGAGCAACATCGACACTTGTGATGGGCTCAGGCTGACTTTGCCTTCCTTGGCAGCAGGCCAGACAAACCGGCCCCGTTCCAGCCGTTTTGCAAACAGGCAGGCCCCCTGAGAATCCCACCAAATGATCTTCAAAAGATCACCCCGGCGACCACGGAAGACGAACATGTGGCCCGAATACGGATCCTCGGCCAAAACCTGTTCCGCCTGTGCCGCCAGCGTATTGAAACCGCGCCGCATGTCCGTGACGCCGGCCGCCAGCCAAACCCGCGTGTTGCTTGGCACTGGGATCATTGCGCCAGTCCCGCGACCATCGCCATTACCGCCGACAACGTGGTTGGGCCCTCTACCAGAATACGGCGGCCATCTGACAACGCGATGTCAATACGCTGAGCGGTGAGAGGGGTGCTCAAAGCTGGCGGCGAATGGGGCGCTGCTGGCGGTGACGAAACGCCAGTGACCTCAATCGGGAAAAACGTGGCGCCCTGTGTCTCGGCATCAACCGGGAGCTCGACTTCCGGCGCAAACTGAGGATCGCGCAGCCACGTATGGATCAGGTTGGTGTTCATCGCATAGCGCCGCGCCACCTGAGCAACCGAAACACCTGGCACGCGCGCCTGCGCGCACACCAGCTGCTTCTCGTCATCCGACCAGAACCGCCGCTTTTGACCCTTCTTGCCCGACATCGCTCACCCCAAGATGTCCATTATCGATGATGGACATCTAGCAGACACTCCATCCCGTCGTCAGAGCGGGGACACCGGACAGATACCGCTCATGTCTGATCGCGCCATTTGACTGCTCCTGACCCAATTTCGCGAGAAATGAATCACAAACGTATGTGATTGAAAAGGAATTTATGGGTGTACTGGCTAACATGAAGCTAATGACACGCCAAAAAATTGTACGCGCAAAGCTGAAATGTCATTCATGAGCAATTCAGGAATGTCACTCTCCACACATCAGCGCCAAGCAGCATAACATCAATCCACAGAGCCGGAGCCCTCCAGACCAAAATCACGCCGCCTGTTCCAAATTATTCGACGACGGACAATCACGGTCCAATGAACCGATCAGGATGCCGCGCGGAAGGTGGCGGCGGAGAAAGCTTCCGCCAATTGTGTCGTGCGGTCCCGAACAACCCCACGGGCTGAAAAACCGGCAGGAACGCCGGGGCTCGTCTCCCTGCAGCCGTTTCCGTATTTTCGTCACGGTGTCAGAACTTCAAGCGCGCGCCAAAGAAGACCGAGCTGGCATCCTGATAGGATGCGGCATCGTCGTCGTAGTAGTATTCCCGGTAGCCGAGATAGACGTCGAGATCGAGGTCAGTGAAGGTCTGCATTGCGGCGAAGCCGATACTCTCGGACGATGAGTTTTCCTTGGGCAGATCGCTTCCGACGTAATAACTGATCGCGAAGGCGGTCGGACCCAGCGACGTAAGATCGTAAGTCCATCCGGCCCTGACGAAGCCGTAGCTGCCGCCATCGGGATCGCCGCCGGCCGATCCGCTGAGACTGAGTCCGGTCGGCTCGTGCATCAGCGACAAGGAGCCCGAGTAGCGTTCGTTCGTGGTGTTTCCTTCGTCTTCCCACGCATAGCCTGCTGCGGCCGCCAGCGCGAAGTCGCCCTGCGTGCCGGACCAGCGAAGCGCGACGTCGTAATAGTTCGTGTCGTCGTCTCCGGCGAGGACGTTGCGTCCGTAAGATGCCGCTGCGGAGAATCCCGAATACGTCGGGGTATCATAGCGTATCCTGAACAGACGCGCGCCATCGAAATCCTTGAAGGCGTCGATGACGCGGACGTTCGATAGCGTGCCGGACTCTTCGCGGAATGCAAAGGCAGCGTCCGAAACCCCGACCGATACGACGAGCGCGGTGCCCGATGGATCAAGTGTCGCAACGTTGTCCGTCGCCATGAACCCCTGACCGATCGCGAGCGTCCCGAAGTCAGCCGTGTAAGCGACCTCGAGCCTGCGAATGGCGGTCCTGCGCCAGTCAAGCACCGGGGGCGTGTTGGACTGCGAAACGAGAGCGCTCTGGCGGAACCCGAGTCCCGTCTCGAACGTGAAGGCGAGGTCGCCGGCCGACATCGGCTGGCTGATGACGAAGCCGAGCCGCGTGTTGGAGTTTGAGTTATCGACAATGTTGCTTGTCGTCTCCTCGCCGTCGTCGAAACTCAGGTAGGAGGGACTCGCCTGCCCGTAGAAACGGACCGACCCGCCGCTGTCGTTCTCGAACGTCTGTGCGCCGACGGACGTGCCGCCAAGAAGGGCCACAAGGCTCAGACCCACGCCCTCTCTTAGCCTGTTCATGTCATTCCTTTCCATGACCCGCACCGCTTCCGCTCGCGGGATTATTCGACACGGCGCGAGGCTTGAAAACAAGTGCCGCCAGACTGACACAATTCGTGGGACCGCAATCCGGAGCCTCTCCGATAGATCGGCAGATTTCGCGCCAGGAATCTCCGGCCTCAGCATTACTGACGCCGGGATATCCTGGTCGTGTGCGGCTGTCGGATCGAATGTGTGGCCTTTCTCAGTGCACTTTGCTCGAGTCACTCTTGCCAGATCGAGGGAGCGAGCCGCAAATGCGTTTCTTGCGGATACTGGTCGCGCCAGTGATCGGCACACTGCTTCGCCGTTGCGATCCAGACGCCCTCCCTTTCCGTCACGGATGCGAGAAACTCTTCGAGCATCTTTATCCGGTGCAGGGTCCCGATGATGTGCGGGTGCAGGGTCATGGTGAACATGCGCCCCCTGTCGTATTGGGCGGCGAAAGCGGAACGCCAGTTGCTGGCCAGTACTTCCGGGTGCTCGATTCCGGATCCACCGCGAAGAGCGAGAGGCGGGAACTGAAGAAAGAACTGGTCATCGGCATGATACGAATAGGGCATGGTAACCAGAGCCTTCGGAGGCTCAGGATCCGTAACCCAATAATGGGGCACGTCGTCGGCCATGCCGTTTCCGAGATATTCGAATCCCTCGTCGATCAACAGATCGACGGTATTGGGACTGACCGAGCCCGCGGCATACCTGTCGCCCTGACGGGGCAGGCCATACCATCCGGCCGGTGTTTGCCCGATGGTTTCGCGGATGGCGTAAGCGGTCGCCCTGAGGCGGGTGCGCTCCACGTCCAGCGGAAGCTCCGTCGGGTCTTCATGCCGGAAGCCGAGCGCGGCAATCTCGTGGCCCTCGATATCGAGCTGGATCAGCCCGACATGGCGTTCGCCCAGCACCGCGTCGATGGTGGCGATGTCGATGGCATCGAAGCGCGCCGCCGGCGGGCCGCTGCGTGCGCTGACGATGCGCGAGCCCCCGCCCAGCG
>PXCO01000341.1 GCA_003565295.1 Cyclobacteriaceae bacterium | reverse complement strand
TCTGGCAAAGAAGGGGTGAGTTCCGCACTCAAGGCATTGGGGGAACGGCATTTGCCGGGCAAAGCGGAATCCTGGTATAGTTTTTTGGAGGCGCAAGGGCCGGATTAGCCAATTTATAGGTGGAGTCGGGCTTAATTTCAGGAATAAAAGAATTAACCTCCAGGGCTAATTCCTTCAATGACCTTTTTTCAGACCCTACCTCCCCCCATTTTCGAAGTTTTACAGCTTTTCCACAGGATTTCCGGTGATACAACCTTGCGGTTAAAATTTAAGGTACATATATACACGTTTTACACTTCCTGCCATGGCCTAAAAACCTCTTATATGCTTTAAACAGGATTATTTTTCATTTAAAATGAAAAATAATCCTGGAAATGCTTGCAAAAGTGTTTTTTTTTCTTCATTTTCATGACCGTCAATTAAATGTTCAATTTAAACTTAAATTTTATGAAAAGCAGTTTTAAGAATTTCAACAGATGGCTGGCCGCATTCGGTGTGGCGGCTTTTTTGATGGTGGCCGGATGGCAGATGGGTTCCGTTAATGCGGGAGAGGTGTATACCGAGACTGAAATTGTAATTGCTGGGAGTGGAGGGGAAAGGACTAAACGGTGTATTTATGATGCGGACAATGGAGGAATGAATATTGATTGCAAAAAAAGCGGAAGCTTATGCAAATGGGATAGCCATTGCCTTGAATAGCCAATCTTTTTGGGGTCTTGATGGTGGGGAGATATCTCTATTTATCTAAAAGGAGCATCGGAAATCATACGATGCTCTTATTGTTTATTTCGCTCAATGAAGGATTAAAATGAAGAACGATTTATTACTAATTGTCTTATCTCTTTTTTTTATTACGGGATGTAATGAGAACAGGGCTTTTTATGAAAAACGGATTGAAAACATCAAAAGTTATGATTTTGAATTGGTTCAAGATAATATTTTGTCTTTTCCATTTGATTCAGTAAGTGGGTATGACTTGAAGTCATTACAAATATTTTATGATGATTTAGATAAAAAATTCGTTTATTTTAATTCTAAAAGAAACACTATATACTTTTATGATTTTACTCTTCAAAAACATAGTTTCAGCATTTCATTAGCGGAAGAAGGGGTAAATGGTGTTGGACCAAATGTAAATGGAATTTTTGTTCATAGCTTGGATTCAATTTATGTTTTTAGTGATTACGCAATAAGTCGGGTAAATGCTGATGCAGAGGTATTGGAAAGAGTTAGGTTCGACAGGATGGGGGCAATTGATTTTGGATTTACTTTAGAAGCCGGGACGAAACAGAACCCTTACATTTACAGGGATGAGCTTTATGTTGTCATATCCAGTGAATTAGATCCATTTTTGATTGAATCTTTTGGAGTAGTCAATCAGGTCTTGCTTAGTGTAAATTTAAAAACCGGAGGAACAACAAGCCATTTTGATTTTCCTGAAAATTATAAGGAATATGTATATCCTCCTAACTATTCAAATATTTATTTTACTTTTAATGAAGAGAAGGAGCTTTTTGTTTTTAGCTTTCCGGCAGATTCCAGGTTGCATTTAGATTCATTTGAAAACCAAAGAGTAGTTGTAGATGCAGAGAGTAGGTTTTTTAAAGAAATTGACCCAATGATAGATGATTATATGCGTGAAGATTTTATGACCTACACAAAACATTATTTGACGAACTTTTCCTATGGGCCTATTTATTTCGATAAATATAGAAATATCTATTATCGTTTTGTGGAGCACCCTATTACTGAGGTTGATTATGAGGATAGAAATTGGTTAAAAACTTGTTCCGTAATCCTAATGGATAAAGATTTTAATGTAATTGGCGAATCAAAATTAAGTAAGAGTGTAGATAAGGTTGGAATTGTGGATGATTTAGGCTTATTGATCCCTATGCGCTGCCCGGATGACAGCGAAGATTTTTTATGCATAGGGGTTTATTCAGTTGTGGGGAATATCAACTAAATATCTTATTTTTGTAGATTGTTAATTTTTAATGATACGAATTATTTTATTTTACTAAGCCATTTTATTTAATTGATATTTACGTTTATATAGTAACTCAATCTAGGTTTATGATTTGTTTGATGCTATTTATATCAAAAATCCTATTTAATTTATCAATTTGGTCGGAATGATGTCATTATTGATCCACCGATAGCTTTACTGGGAAATATGGATTAAGCTTGTTTACTTGTAGGACTTTATTTTTACCGACCAAGACGCTAAACTCCTCCGGCTGATCAAAAGGAAAATCCCCCTCGATAAATTCCCGGTATTCCTTCCCTGACCGGAAATTGAACAGGGTTACGAAAAACTCCGCCTCCTCGATGTTGTCCACAAACACCAGCCTTTCGGCTTCTTTTTTGGGAAAGTTCATGGTGTTGATCTTGCCGATAAAGTCCCGGCTGTAAATCCTTAAATCCCTTTCCGGATATTTTTCCAAAAGCCGTGTCAGCCCCTGCCGGTACGATACCCCGTAGTAGTCCCGTTCAAATTTCCGTTCCACGTCCCCAGCCAGTGCATTGAAGTAAACGCTCTGATGCGGATGGTAGCGCCCCAGGAAATATAGCGTTTGTCCCAAGTCCATAGCCAAAAGTAAGGCCAATCCAGCGGTTAATGTACGCATTCCCGGCAACCCTTATTTTTCCCGTATTATAGTGCTTAGTGCAGAAAGTCCCAGTACCCCAAAATAAACTAAAAAAGGAATAGATAAAGTACAGGTGGCGCCTGCCGTTGTATAATACCGAGCCCATTAGGATTACGGAGGCCAACGGTACCGCAAATACCCCGAGGGCCACCAAATCCATGCCCGGCTTCTGGTCCCGTAGGCATGGGAAGCCTTTTTTGGTAAGGAAGATAAAGACCGTGCCCAGTCCAGTGAGTATCAGTGCCAAAAATGAAAGGGGAGTGGTAACCACGATCCAAACAGGGATATAATGCCAGGGAAGGGCGGTGGACCGCACCATTTTCCCCATATACAGCATTTCCCCATACCAGCAGAAGCCTGGTATGGCTTTTTGGAGGCGCAAGGGCCGGATAAGCCACTTTTTTTTGGGGAGTGGCGCTTAATTCCGGGGAATAAAAGAAACTGCTTATCTCTTTGAGTCAAGTTAATATAATATTATAAGAAAATAATATAAATTTGTGCATGTTGTCTTATCCAACAGGCTGTATCAATCACTCCCAAACCATATGATGAACTTGTAAACCCATCAACTTGACCGAAGGGGATAAGCAGTTAAAAGAATTTACCTCAAACGCTCATTCCTTCACTGACCTTTTTTCAGTCCCTACCGCCCCCGGATTTTCGAAGTTTACAGCTTTTCCACAGGAATCCCGGTAATACAAGCTCATGGCTAAAATTTAAAGTATATTCATACACGTTTATATCCAC
>PXCO01000032.1 GCA_003565295.1 Cyclobacteriaceae bacterium | reverse complement strand
TTCACACCGATCAATTTCGGGAATTTAAGCTCCCAGGGCAATCCCGCCATTACATCGCAGGCATCTGCCCCTCCTACACCTATGGCCACCATTCCAAGTCCACCCGCATTTGGTGTGTGGGAATCGGTACCTATCATCATCCCACCGGGAAAGGCATAGTTTTCCAATACCACCTGATGAATGATCCCGGCACCGGGCTTCCAGAATCCCAGTCCATACTTATTGGAGACCGAGGAGAGAAAGTCATATACCTCCCTATTTTTGTCCTTGGCCTTTTTCAAGTCTTGGTTGGCACCCACCTCTGCCTGGATAAGGTGATCACAATGTACCGTGGAGGGCACGGCTACCTTTGCCCTTCCTGCCTGCATGAATTGCAAAAGTGCCATTTGTGCAGTAGCATCCTGCATGGCTACCCGGTCTGGTTTGAAATCCACATAGGAGACACCCCTCTCATGGGCTTTCTCCAGGTTTTCATCCGCCAAGTGCGCATATAATATTTTTTCAGTGAGTGTGAGCGGTTTTCCTACCACCTTTTTGGCTGCGGCGATACGCTGAGGAAACTTGGCGTACACCGCTTTGATCATATCTAAGTCGAAAATCATCGAAAATAAAGTAAAGATTGAATGATTGAAAACTCAATTAAGCCGCAAAGATATAAAATCCACGCATATAAAGCCTTGCCAGCCGGCAAATGAAGCTAATTTATAAAGAGTTTAAAAAGCCCGATTAGTGCGGTCAGCACCATTACAGGTGGAGGAGAAAGGAAAGAGTATCCACATGATCGGCATAGTCTCCAAGTCCCGGGCGCTGGGCTTCCCCAAATGGCACACTACCCGGATACCACCCTTTATAGGACACCACACATTGGATTTTTTCGGTGTCCCTACCTAGCTTTGCGGCTAATTCAGCACTATCAACATAGGTTTCGTAATAAAGTACGGAGATGGGAGACACCAATGCCTCACTTTTCTTTAAGAGCAAAAAGCCATTATCTAAATGAGGTTCCCGATTTATCAGATAAATGGACTTATTGTAATCGTAATTATTGATGTATTTATGGTGATCAGCCACCCAACTTAGCGTCCCAATTGCATCCAAAAAATCATGCAACTGCTCTTCCTCTTTGAGGTAGAATTTGGAAACATTTCTACACCCTAAACCAAAATACTGAAAAACATCATTTTCCAAGTTTCTCAATTCCTTTTTTTCCTCATCCCCGCGAAGGATGGCCACGGAAGTCCTGTTTTTCCTGATTATATGGGGGTATTTGCCAAAATAATATTCGAAATACCTGGACGTATTATCGCTCCCTGTGGCGATATATGCATCCTTGCCTTTCAATTGCTCCTCAAATTCGACTAATTCTTTGAGGGGGGGATAGAAGCCAATCATTTCCTCCATAAGCCATGGGATCAAGACTTGGTCTGTGGAGCTATGTTTCACATGCGCCTTATGGCCGGACAAGAGTGTGCAAATCAAATCATGAAAACCCACTGCGGGAACATTCCCCGCCATTACCAAACCCACATGCTTAGGTTTCTTAGGCAAGGATAAATCATAAGGTCCAAGCCAACTTTCAAGTGCATCTCTGTCTAAAAACCTCTGCAAACCTGTCAACGCTGATTGGGTTTGTTCAGGTGTAAACCAGGGATTATTGTTTTGGGCTCTATTTGCAATTTGAAGGAAAATATCTTCAGGCAGTTTTTTCAGGAAATTACCCAGGTAATCCAGGGCAGTAATGATGTGGGCTTTTTCGTCTGAAATCATAAGGGTACATAGAATGAAAGGGCAAATATATTAAAACATCCCCAGAAGACCAGTTGAAGTGGAAAATGACAAGAACGGGACACGAAAGGGTGATTATCATTTGAGCGATAAGGTATCCCGAACTATAATGCAGGACAAATTATGACTGTTGAAAAGAAAATTATATGCAGAAGGAAATAAAGCACAGGAAGAGCCCCAGAATGCAATTTAGTTAGCACAACAATTAGTGTATGAATATTTTTTTCGGGTCGGGAAACAAATTTGTTTGTGGATTTGTATATAGGTTAGTAGTTTTGTGACTTTCAAATTAAAGGTAGCATACAATGGCAATAATGATAACAGATGAATGCATCAATTGCGGTGCATGCGAACCCGAGTGTCCTAATACCGCCATTTACGAAGGCGGCATAGAATGGACATGGGCTGGGGGGACTAATCTCAAAGAAGTTAAACTAGAGGACGGGACAGTGATCGATGCAAACGAGCCCCAGGAACCTTTTTCTGATGAGTTCTATTACATTGTTACGCAAAAATGTACCGAATGTACTGGTTTTCACGAAGAACCGCAGTGCGCGGCAGTATGTCCGGTGGATTGTTGTGTAGACGATCCGGATCATGTGGAATCCGAGGAAGAGCTAATGGCCAAAAAAGAATACATGCACGGGGAATAATGACCATCCATGAGGATTAGAAAACGCAGATTTATAAATATAAAAATCTGTGTTTTCTATTTTGTAATATGTTGAATATCCCAAATATTTTAAAAAAAAATCGGTTTTAACTTGATATTAAGCTTCGAATTGGTTTATCTTGCCACATAAAGATTTTTGATCAACCTAAAACGCTTTGACAGTGGAAGATAACAAAGATTACGATAGAGACGAGATTTTCTCAAGGAAGGTAAAAGCAGGCAAGAGGACTTATTTTTTTGATGTGAAGGCAACCCGTTCCAAAGATTACTACCTCACAATTACCGAGAGTAAACGAAAGATCAGGGATGACAATTTTTTCTATGAAAAGCACAAGATATTCCTTTATAAGGAAGATTTCGCCAAATTCATTGACGCCTTGCAAGAGGCGGTAGATCATGTCAAAAATGACCTCATGGCAGATTTTGATTTCTCGCAGTTTGATGTGGAAGCTGAATCCTCCAACAACAATAACAACAACAAATATGGGGATGATCTAAAATGGGATTAAGTGAGTAAGCGAACCCATACCTACTTTAAGAACGCATTTGAGAAGGACATCCAAAAGATGTCCTTTTTTGTCTCAATAGGGAGGACAATATTTCGGTTCACATTTTAATTGCCTATTTTTGATGGCATGAACAAGGTATTCGTTAAGGCCTTCCTGATTTTGCTCCTGCTCATCATTTTAGGCTGGTATTTTTCCAATATTAGTCTGTACTTTGTGTTTTCTCTGGTATTGGCCGCAGTGCTGAGGCCATTGACAAACCGCATCAACAGTCTGTATATCATGGGGCAGCCTTTCCCAAGAGCCCTGGCCATTCTTATTTCTTTTGGGTGTGTGGTAGCCATTCTCAGCCTATTGGTGCTGTTATTCATCCCACTTTTCCGAACACAGTTGGAGCTTTTACGGGAGCTAAACGCGGATTACCTCTATGCGCAAATTCAAAAACCTGTCGGCTAT
>PXCO01000322.1 GCA_003565295.1 Cyclobacteriaceae bacterium | reverse complement strand
CTTTATCGGCAAGATCAACACCATGAACTTCCCCAAAAAAGAAGCCGAAAGGCTGGTATTCGTAGACCGCATCGAGGAGGCTGAATTTTTCGTGACCCTGTTCAATTTCCGGTCAGGGAAGGAATACCGGGAATTTATCAGGGGGGATTTTCCTTTTGATCAGCCGGAGGAGATTCTTATCCGAGTAAGAGGATATAGGGTGCTTCAGATGAACAAATTTAGTAAATCGCCCTAATAAAGCCTCGATGCGGAACGGTTCCCATGTGATCAAATGTCTATTTCATACTTTACTATGATAGGGTTTCCTTCATCGGTGAATCTTTTACGCGGCCCGGAATCCGAAAGTTTTAGCCAATCACCATAAGTTATAAAACCGAAAAAATATGCTTCCGACCCAAAAACGGGGCCGTTTAGAGATGTTCCATTTTTCCAGTTTCCCAAAATCGGGAAATTGGCAAGTTCACCGGAGGTTTTATTGAAGTAGGATACGAATGTCTCATCCTCCGATATCTCATACCCCTGCTTACTTCTTACCCATTGAAACGATAGGTAATCATTAGTCTCAACAAGGTTTCCCGCATTAAACACATAGGGGTTTTTCATAAAATACTCCCGCATTTCTGTGAGAAACAATTGTTTTGTTTCCTTCTTCAACCGATCTGGCCCAAAATCCAACACATAGTCTGTATTAATTTTATTTTTGGATATGTTGTAGATTGTGTCTGTCCAGGGATGAAGAAATCTAACAACCCCACTATTTTCAGAAAATTCAATAGGTGACTTGTAGGCATCTGTGTTCCCCGTTTCTACAACTCCCTTGGCTGTAAAGGAATTAAATTCTTTGTTAAAAACCTTTATCAACTCCAATGACCCACTTCCGTGTGACCTTCCATCCAAATGATAGGCAATACAGTCGTTATCGATCGGATAAAGTCGCATTATTTGATCCTCAAAAGGAAGTCTTGTTTCACGTTTAAAACCCCCTTTCATATCAAACACAATGGTTTTTCTCTGATTCGCATCCAAAACCTGGATTTCCTCATTGAATAAATACACATCAAAAGGCTTAACAAATTCCCCAACCCCTTCACCCACGGAATTAATCTTATACAAAAATTCACCTACTTCAGAGAAACAAAAAATACTTTTAGTAATGTCGGTATCCAAAATAAAAATTCTATTTTGATAATGAATCAATTTGTCAATGGCTCCGATTAAAGATTGATCATTTAATTCCAGCGGTATTAGCTCGTAATTGTCCGAATGAAAAGAATAATTGGATTTGATATTATCAATATCTATAAATAGTTTCTTATAGCTATTTTCCTCGCTATCTTGGTCAGATTGATTGCCACATGATATTAATAAAAAGGAGACAAGAATAAATGTCAAAACCTTTTTCATTATTTTAATTGTTTAGTAATGGGTGGAAAGGGAATTACTCATTCCACCCATTAAATTTAGGAAAAACAACAAGTAGCGTTGGTGGATTCATCACAACATAATGACCATCTGTCACACCAAGATTGGACTCCTGTGGAGTAATGTCCGGGATTGCAATCCATTGAACCCCCTACCGCATTCTCCAACGCCACCTCCGTATCTGTGAATACTTCTACTGTGCCATCGGCACCTACATGCCATCCGGCCACCATCAAAAACGCCGCAACTCCAAATGCGGCCAGCCATCTGTTGAAAATCTTAAGATTACTTCTCATAAAATTTAAGGTTAAATTGAACAATTAATTGATGGCGATGAAATTGAAAAAAAAAAAAACACTTTTGCAAGCTTTTCTAAGAAAAAAATTCAGGTAAAATGAAAAATAATCTTTTTTAAAGGATATATTGATTTTTTAGGTGATGGTTTCAAGTTTAAATCATGTATATATGTACTTTAAAATGTCTACCACAAATTGAAGGTGGAAAATAACAAACCTTCTTTTTAGCCGTATTTGCCCGGCCCTTACCAAAGGCCTTTGGGTAAGGCTTTTCCATTTTTTGTCATCGTAAATGATGGAGAGAAGTTGCAAATTTTGCCTCTGGTTTCCAGATGTCCCCAAAAAAAATTAACACGGTGTAGAGAATGGAAAATGATTCACCCACTTTTCAGACCGATCAATTGCCTGCCCCTCTCAAAAAATATGGCTACCTTTGCCCTATCATGATAATAATCGAAAATGCTGTTATCAGCGACGATATAAAAGAAAAGTTTTTCGTCTGTGACCTGGAGAAATGCAAGGGTGCCTGCTGTGTGCAAGGGGACGCGGGTGCTCCTCTCACCGATGAGGAAACCTTGATCCTGGAGAAGATCTACCCTGTCATAAAACCTCACCTTACACAGGAAGGCATTAAAGCCATAGAGGAAAAAGGCACCTGGGAAATAGACGTGGAGGGTGAAATGGGTACAAGCACTATCGGTCTGAATGGGGCTTGCGCCTACGCCATTAAGGACGAAAACGGCATTCTTAAGTGCGGCATAGAAAAAGCCCATGCCGAAGGCAAAACGGACTTCAGAAAACCCATCAGTTGCCATCTCTACCCCATCAGGATCACAAAATACGACCAGTATGATGCCCTGAACTATGACCGCTGGGAAATCTGCGACCCTGCCTGCACCCTGGGGAAATCCTTGGGAGTGCCTTTGTATAAGTTTTTGGAAGGGGCCTTGACCCGCAAATACGGGAAGGAATGGTACCGGAAACTGCTGGAAGAGATTGAAGGCAAAAAGGAGTAGAAGGCATTTATATCAAAAAAGTAATAAAATGAGCTGTCTCCATTTTCCTGTCAGAATACCGGTACCTTGTATAGGGATGCATCCCACAGAAATGGAGACAGCTCGGGAAGAAATTAGAAGCTTATGCCGACAGAAAGCTTAAACCCTCTATTGTACACCTCAGCGTCCGAATCCTTGAATACCGGCCTTAGGCCCAAGTCATAGCTGGCCTGAAGATTAAGCCCCTGTGGCAAATTGTAACCAACTCCAACGACAACTCCATAATCCACATCATTGATGGCATCGGTGTTCCATCCCAGGGTGTTTCCCAATACATCCGCCTCGAAGGTGGAGCCCATCAAGATGGAACCCTGGGGCCCGGCAAAGAAATTAAAACCATCTCCGGCATATACCCTGAAAAGCACGGGGATGTCAATGTAGTTCAAAATGGCTCTGCTATCGGCAAAGTCGTCATTTTGGGTTCCTTTTACAGAGTAATAGGCACCGGGTTCAATCGCAAAGGCCTCGCCTAGGAAAACCGTTCCATAGACTCCAGCATGGAAACCTACCCGGTTGTCATAATCGCTGCTGCTGATATCTGAGCCTCCCCAATTGAAGAAATTGGCTCCACCCCGAATACCAAAACTCCCCTTGCCTTCACTCGGCGGATCTTGCTGGGCATTGGAATGGAAAATAACTCCTAGAATCAT
>PXCO01000093.1 GCA_003565295.1 Cyclobacteriaceae bacterium | reverse complement strand
CCGCTTTCTTAATAAAACTTCTTCTATTATACCTGGAATTAGAATTTTTCATGGGTTGATCAAGGATGATTTTCTAATAATGCGTTTGTTGTGCTGGGGTAAACATAAGACCATTTTAGCTATAACAACAACTCATGTACATACGTTTTCCATAAGGGCAGATACTGGATCAAGAAAGGTTAAAATAGGCATTAAGCTCATCAGACATGGCCCCCTTTTCGTGAAGGTCCTTTATTATTTCGCCTTTTTCTAGAAGTACAATCCGGTCACATATCTCGGTGACATGATTCAGGTCATGACTGGATATAAGAAAGGTGACCATGTTGTTTTTTTTTTCCTCTATGATGAGTTTTTTAAGGCGGATTTGGGAGCTGGGGTCCAAATTTTCGAAGGGTTCGTCCAGTAGTACTGCCTCGGGGTGGGCTAGCATGGCCGCGGCAATACCCACCTTTTTCGAATTACCCTTTGAAAGATCCCTGATATATTTCTTTTTGCCCAGGATTTCCCCATTAAAAAACTCCCAGAACTTTTCGAAGTGCATATCCATGTCCTCTTTGGATAACCCATAGATTTTTTTCAGGGTCCCAAAATATTCATCCGGGGTAAGGTAGGGGAGCAGCATGTGCTCGTCAAGGTAGGCACCTACCTTACGTTTCCACTGCTCGGTCTTACTCACATCCTCATCATCAATAAGTACCTTGCCCTCGGTGGTGCTCACCAGGTCTAATATGATCCTGAACAGGGTGGTTTTCCCCGCCCCATTATTGCCCACTAATCCAAAGCATTCAGATTTTGGTATGGTAAGGTGAGGAATGTCCAGGACAGTGTTTTCCTTATAGGTCTTTTTTAGGTGCTCAATTTTGATCATAACTCTTGTCTAAAGGTAGAGGAGATTTCATACCTGTTTTTCAATACCTTTTTCACTGAAATGGCTGATAGTTTCGGGAAAGCCACCATTCCCCCAAGTCCCAGCAGCCCCAGGGCCAGCAGACCCGCGTGGTCGTTTACCCAAAAGGAAAGTGGGAGGTAGACCAGGTACGGAATGCCAATGATGGGCAAAATCATCAGAAATTGGGCGAATCCAATTCCTTCATAGTTAAACATTGCACCCTTGTTTAAGTCCATTGGTTTAGGTTTCCATAAGGCGAAATAAATCACCAAGTGTATGGTGACGCCTAAATTAAACAAAAATGTGGCAAAATGTACCCATAGCACCTCCCATCCAAAGTAGGTATAGGGCAGTGACAAGATGAAACATGCCAGGGAAATCCCCATGAATAAAAGGTACTTTCCCTTCACCAAGGCCTCCAGGCCTTTCCGCTGATAAATGAAGAAGTCAAACATGGCACTATTCCAGCTCAAAAAAAGCTGCCCGTATTGAAGGATGAAAATACCGGTGACGAATATGCCCACGAAGATGTAAATATTGGCTATACCCTCAGTGTTTTGGTACATGGGATTGGTATAAAAAACCAGTCCGTACAAAAGAAAAAAGAAACATATGGTTAGGTATGTCCGGCTTTTCTTATGGCGGAGTATAAGTTTCCATTCCAGGCTGGCCATCTCTCCCGCCAGACCAAATTTGGACAAAACCCCAAAGTTGGTTTGGTTGATCGTGAAAGGCTCATCCTCCCCCAAGTTTTCCAGATAGGCATTTTGCCTATAATAAGCAAAACAAAGAAAATAGCTTAAAATCAAGACTACTGCGAGCAAGACCACAGGTACAGGAGACTCCAAGGCAAATGTAAATATAGGTTCAAAAAATCCTCCAAGGTCATACCAACCCAGGTAGGTACTTCCAGAACCCAGCAACAAAACCAGGAAGATGGCTACAATCACCACAAAACTGTCCTCAAATCTTTGCTTAAACCAGAGCATCACCCAGTGTATGATCCAACTGGTAAGTAACACTGAGGCCAACCAAACCCCGGCTGGAACAGCACCATACACATGGGTAATTTCCATGACCGCAAAAGGGCCAAACAGCAGTAGTGAAAGGATAGACAGTGGAGAAATAAATGAACCGATGAGCAGGTAATGGATGATACCGGACTTAGGAATGGGTAAATGAAGGAAGTTTTCAAGCGAAAAAACGGGTAGCTGTTGGATGAAATACCGGAATATGATCTCAAAAAGAAAATAGAAAATCAGATAGCTGTTTAGGAACACGGTACTATCCACGGGATTGAAAAATTCCTGTATTAAATATCTAAGTGCCACTCCTACGATAAGAAGGTATGCAAGCAGTAAAATGGCCAGAAAGGCCAGGAAAACTCCTACGGCAAGGCTCCTGGCAAAAGAGGTGGAGCGCAGCCTTTTGAGCATTTCCAGACGAATAAAGGTGCCTACCATGGTAGAATTGGGCAAATAGTTTTGTCCAAAATAGGAAAAAAAAACCAACCCACATGTATTCATTGGGTATTCAATCGATTTTTTTGGAAATTTCGGTCATGAGCGACGTATCCGTGAATATACAGCCCCTTACCCTCTCGGACATTCCTATGGCGATGGCCTTAAAAGATGCCGAAGGATGGAACCAGACCCCAAGGGACTGGGAATTATTTATCAATACCAATCCATCCCTGTGTCTGGGGGCCAAGATTGGAGGGAAGTTGGTGGGTACCGTCACTGCTATTTCATTCGAAAATAAGGTTGCCTGGATCAGCATGATGTTGGTTCATCGGAAATTCAGAGGCCGTGGGATCAGCAAAATGTTACTCAAAGCAATTATTCATCGATTAGAGGGTTGTGCTTCCATAAAACTGGATGCCACGCCTGCGGGCTATCCGGTATATGAATCCCTTGGTTTCAGAGAGGAATATGCGCTTGCAAGGTATATTTTAGAACTCAATTCTCTTCAGTTTTCCTGGGAGGAAATTATGGGGCCTATTCCTGTCTCTACGGACCATCTGGAAGAAATTGCACGATGGGACAGGGCCTATTTTGGTGCAGAAAGGAAGGAGGTATTGGCATATCTTCAAAGCCAGGCGAAGCACTTGGCTTGGTTTATGGGCGGCACCGAAACCCTCAAGGGATACGTTTTAGGCAGGCCCGGAACCCGGTTTACTCAAATCGGACCTTTGGTGGCTGAGGATGTAAAGTCGGCTAATTCTCTTCTATCGAAGGCGATCTCACAGGTAAAGAAGGGTCAAGTGGTAATAGATGTGTGCATGCATCAAAAAAAACTGGTAGAGCTGGTGGAAAATTTGGGTTTTGTAAAGCAGAGGGATTTATTTCGCATGTATTTGAAGGGGAATTCCTATCCTGGGAAACCTGAAAATTACTTTTTGGTGGCCGGCCCTGAACTGGGATAAAGGTAGGGTTTTTGCTCTTTTCAATGAGGTGCTTAACTTTGCCCACCATTTAAACCAACCTGAATCGTTTTGAGAAGACTTCTCCTTTTTCTATTCTTTCTTACGGCTTTTGGCCATTTGCAAGCACAAATCCTCAACATCGAGAACTTGAGGATGAAAAGAGATACAGCCCGGGCATTCATGGCTAAGACCACCGCGGGGTTGAATGTTTTTAACCGAAGTGCAGGTGTGGATGATCCCGTCAACCTTTTTGGTTACAATTTAAATTTAAACGCCCTGTACCATCCCAATAAGCATGCCTATATCCTTGTCTCTAAACTGGATTATCTACGCATCAACGAAAATGATTTCCTCAATTTTGGCTTTGCCCATCTTAGAATGAATCTTTTCAGGGAAAACACCATTAATTATGAGGTCTTCACCCAATATTCTTATGACAATTTCAGAGGCCTGGACCCCAGGCTACTGGCAGGAGGGTCTTTCAGGTTCAAATTGATAGACAGTGAAGAAACCAAGTTGATACTTGGCGTGGGGGGGCTGTATGAATGGGAAACCTGGAGGCACCCCTATGAGGAGCAAATAGTGGATATAGAACTAATTAAAAGTTCCAATTACATTTCCTTTCGGTCTACCATCAATGAATATGTGGATATCAATATTGTAAATTATTACCAGGTGGGGTATGATGCCGGCATATCCAATTTCCGGCATAGGCTCAGCAGCAACATGGTGCTGAACACCAAGATCAGCGATTGGCTTTCTTTTACCAACACCTTTGAAATAAGTTATGAGAACAGGCCTATTGTGCCCATTACCAATTTAATTTTTTCTTTTAGAACCGGACTTTCTGTGGACCTTTAGGAAAAGGAATGGCCTAAGGGAAAAACGCTGAAAAATCCGGCTACCGGGTTTAAGGAAAGGATTAATTTTATAACTTGCGGCGATGGAAAATTTTGTAGTTTCAGCCAGGAAATACAGGCCCTCAGATTTTAAAAGTGTGGTTGGTCAGCAACACATTACCACCACGCTTAAAAATGCCATTAAAAATCAACATTTGGCCCAGGCATTCTTATTTTGTGGCCCCAGGGGGGTAGGTAAAACCACCTGCGCCAGGATATTGGCTAAGACGATTAACTGCGAAAACAAAACCAATGACGTAGAAGCTTGTAACCAGTGTGACTCCTGCAGAGCTTTTAATGACAACAGTGCCTTCAATGTACATGAACTCGATGCGGCTTCGAACAACTCCGTGGACGACATTCGAAACCTTGTGGACCAGGTTAGATACGCCCCCCAAAAGGGACAATATAAGGTGTATATCATAGATGAAGTTCACATGCTTTCCGTAGCGGCCTTTAATGCCTTTCTGAAAACGCTGGAGGAGCCCCCAAAACATGCTATTTTTATATTGGCCACCACTGAGAAGCACAAGATTATCCCCACTATTCTTTCCAGATGTCAGATTTTCGATTTTAACCGTATACAAATAAACGACATCACTGAGCACCTGAAGTACATATCGGGAAAAGAGGGCATTAGCTATGAGGATGAAGCCCTGCGCCTGATAGCCACCAAGGCAGACGGTGCTTTGAGAGATGCCTTATCTATCTTTGACCTGATCGTTACCTTTTCTGCCGGAAATAAGGTCACCTATCAGGAGGCCATTTCCAACTTGCACATACTGGATTATGACTACTATTTCAAGGTGACGGATGCCATTTTGGAAGAAAGTATTTCATCTGCCCTGTTGATTTTTGATGAAATTCTCAAAAATGGCTTTGACGGACATAATTTTCTAGTGGGACTTGCATCCCATTTGAGGGAGCTTTTGGTGGCGAAGGATCCTGCCACCATTGCCTTAATGGAAGTGTCGGAAAGCACCAAAGAACGGTATAAAGATCAATCCGAAAGGACTACATTATCCTTTTTACTTTCCTCCCTCAATATTTGCAACCAAGCGGAAATCTCCTATAAGGCCAGCAAAAATCAGCGTTTGCATGTAGAATTGGTGTTGATGAAACTGGCCAAACTACCTCACGCCATCACTTTGGCGACGCTGGCTCAGGAAGAGTCAAAAAAAAAAGTATAACCACTGAAGAGGGTTCAGGTGCTCCGGTGCAATCAACGCTTGGTTTCAACGGAAATGGCAAAAAGAGTGACCTCAGGAAAACCCTATCCATCCCTAGAAACATAGAGGAGGCAAAAGCGGCCGTAAGAGATAAAATCGAAGTCCCCGAAACAAAAGAAGCTTCTGTAGCTAAAAAGGCGGAGAGTTCTGAGGGACCTGCTGCTGAAGTATCAAAGGAAAAAGTGGGGTGGGCCCTGGAGGAAATCATTCAAGGGTATAAGCAAAGCCACAGAAACATGGAAATAGCTGTGTTTAAGCAATCTTTTGAATTGCGAGGTTGTCAGGTTCATTTTTCCCTGCACGGTGAATTGCAACAGGACATATTCGAGAAATGCAAACCGGAAATAAACCGCTTACTCAAGCAGAAGCTCAAACATCCTGAGGTGGAGGTGACCTGTGAGGTGAAGCAAGAGGAAGAAAACGGCAAAAACCTATACACTTCCACCGACAAGCTCAATTACCTATTGGAAAAGTCCCCTGCCATGAAGGAACTTCAGAAGAGGTTTGGACTGGAAACGGATTTCTAAAAATCGACGGCAATCCCAAAATTGATCAGATTCTGCAATTGAATGGCACGTGAGGAGGTCCCGTCCTCCTGTTCGATGAACACACTTTCATCATAGATCATGATGGTCTCTATCCTTGTGGTGATGTACTGGTTTACCCGCAAATTTATCACGGAATTAAAGTTGATGACCATGTTCCCAAGCCTTTCATAATTTGAAAACAGGTTCAGGTCTGCCTTCCATCTGACATTTTCCATCAGCTGGGTGTCTATGGAGGTGCTAAATGAAACTCCGGCCTCCGGCCTCACCCGTTCCCCGGGTACCACCCCAAAGGCACCGGCATTGCTCAGCGAGTCGTCTAACACGATGGTGAACCTCCCCGTGAAGGGGGAGAAAATAGCAGAAAATTTGTTGTTGTTGTTTTTTCCGTATTGTGTTTGATAATTCAAACCAGTGGAGGATTGAACATATCCAGGGCTTAAGAGGTCAGAAATCCGGTTTCTACTTTCCTGCTCAGCACCTGCCGGTCGGAAATAGCGATAACCTTCCAGTAGTTGAGTTCGGGCGTCAATTTGAGTGGAGAGGTAAATTTTTTCCGTAAGCTCCCTACCATATTTACTGATAAATATGAAATTGTCATTGGTTTTTCTGGTGGGAAACGCCCGTCCTCCTTGTCGGTTGATCCCGTAGTTTACCGTGAGTTTGGTGTCCCAGATTTTATTGTCCCTCTTATAGTTGGCAAACAATTGTAGACCAGTGTTCAACGCAAATGAGGAAGCGCCTCCAGCAGCCCAATTGCTGAGGGCCACCTGCTGTATGCTTAAGCTGAAATTCCCACCCGCTTCCCAATATAATTCTATGGGGGTAGGCTCTATGATCAAAGAGTCTCCCAGCATCACCAAAGTATCCCCGCTTATGATAACGGTATCTGCACGGACCAAGGGGGTTTCATCTTGTGCCATAATTGGGGAGAACCACAAAAAGAAGCCGATCAAAGCAAGGAAAAAGCGTGTAAATCGCATGTGATCATTGGGATAATGCTTGCAAATATATGAACATACCTCACTCTATTGCTGGAAGATCTTTAATTTTTGTCCCACCTTAAGGATACTGCTTTCATCAAGCCCATTCCAAGACCTTAACTGATCCACCGATACCCCATATTTTTTGGACAGGGCATATAAGGTGTCACCCGGCTGGATGAGGTGCTCTATACTTTTGCTACCCTCCTCCTGGGTACTAGGCAAATGGTTGGATGTTGAGGTGGATACTGCGGCAGTGTTGGTGTTAGGGGATTGGGTTTGGCCGTTGGCACTAGCCCGTTGGGGGGTTGTTGTGGGCCGAGACTTTCTGATGATTTCAACATCCTCGTTCCTTCTCCTGTAATCTTGAAGCAGTAATACCATTCCTGGTGAGAGGTCTTTATCCTTATATATGCGGTTTTTGGCTTTTAAAGAATGAAGGCGAATGCCATATTTTTGGGAAATGGACCATAGGGTTTCTCCTGGCTGCACCACATGTTCGCTTACCTTAGCCTTGCCTTTTTTCCTTTTGGTATAATAGTATTGTCCTTCTATGATTCCATCTGACTTGCTCAAGTCGTTTACACGTCTTAGCCTGCGCTCCTTTTTACCGGTCTGAATGGCGAGTTGGGTAATGGGGCCACTTCGGGATGCCCTAACAGCCTTTATTTCATTTACCTTGATTTGACCGGGTTGAGTGGCTTTTGCAATGTTTCCTGTGACCCGGGGATAGGCCTGGGCTTGGCGTACCCTGGGGCCGCTAAGGTCAGGCGAGGCAGAAGGCGTAGGTTCCGTGGTGGAAATGGCCGGCCGGGTAGGTGCGATATCCTTACGGATATAGGTGACTACATAGGTTTTATCCCCTGGGATTTGCCCGGTGCTCGTCCATTTGTTGTATTCTTTAAGGTGATTTTCACTTACGCCCAATGTTTTGGAAAGAGAAGAAAGCGAAGTGGGGCCTTTTACGGGGTGTTCGTGAAGGTAGCCCCCATTGCTTACCATCATGCCGGTTTTTCCCTCGAAGGCCACCTTATGAGCCAGGTATTTTTTCAGGTACCAATGGGAATTACGGTCAATGTCCATGGTTTTTTTTCCTTTGTATTTATCCCCAAAATAACCCCTGGCACCTCCTAGGCCCATTTGGTAAGAAACCAATGCACAGGCCCAATTGTCCAGGTGGTTTTGGTGTTTTTTGAGGTACAAAGCTGCGCCCCGGGTGCTGGCCACAATATTTTTCCTTTCGTCAATTTGATTGTCCACTCTGAGAAAAACTTCCTCCGCAGTGCCCTTTTTAAATTGCCAAAAACCCACAGCATTTGAGGTGGACACGGCGTCAGAAATAAGGCTGCTTTCCTGGATGACCAGGTATTTTAGGTCTACGGGCACACCCTGTTCCCGCAATACCCGCTCAACGGTGGGCATGTAGAGATTTACCCGGTCTAGCTTGATTTGGAAGTAATTGGGGCTGCGGTAGAGGGCATTCACATCTGCCTGTATTTCTCTTCGAGCCTGTTCGTTAAGTTTGAGGGTCATGTCTGCAAAATAGATGACCGAGGGCACCTCCGGTGCCTGAGCCCAAAGGTGTCCGGCCATTCCCAGGCCTGTCATCCATAAAAGTAAAAGCAACTTCTTCATCTTAGATTAACGCTTTCTAGCCATCATAATTCCATCCCTAAAAGGCAATACCACATTTTCAACCCTTGGGTCATCATTCACTAATTTATTAAATCTCAAGATAGCCTCTGTGTCTTTATCCAGTTTTTTCCGGTTTTTGGCAAGCACCTTACCCGACCATAGGATATTGTCTGCCAACAATATTCCACCGGGCCTTAAGCGTTCAACGGTCAATTCGTAATAGTTGACATAATTGATCTTATCGGCATCTAAAAAAATAAGGTCAAAAAGGGTGTCCAGCCTGGGGAGCACCTCCATGGCATCGCCTATCTTATAGGTTATTTTTTCCTCCAATCCGGATTTTTTAAAGTATTTCCTCACCATTTCTTCAAGTTCTGCATTGATGTCTATGGTAAGCAATCTCCCGTTTTCTGCCAGTCCCCTAGCCATGCAGATGCTTCCGTAACCGGTATAGGTTCCTATTTCAAGCACATTCCTGGCATTGACCAATTTCACCATCTGATACAAGAACTTTCCCTGAAGGTGTCCGGATAGCATTCTCGGTTTTAAAACTTTTAAGTGGGTTTCCCTGCTGAGTTCTTTTAGGATCTCATCTTCCTCCTCACTGTGCAGTTCACAATATTGCATTAATGCCTGATCCAACATGTGTATTCGCTTAAATCGTTATTTTGGCAGATAGGTGAGAAAACTAAGCCGGGATTCGTCATAGATCTCCATGGCCAAATCCTGCAATTCTTCCGCAGTGGCCGAACGGATCATACCAAAGATATTCTCCAATGGTTCCACATGCCCCTTGTCCAAGAGGTTTTTCCCGTATACGAGCATCAGCCCCACATAATTCTCCTCCGCCATGGCCATTTGGCCAATGGCCTGCTCCTTGGCCATATGCAGTTGTAGGGTCCCGAGCTTTTTGTCCCTAATTCTTCTGAGTTCTCTTAACACAATGCGCCTGGCTTTGGCGGCAGCTTTTTCCTCCGTGCCATAGTAAATGCCAATAAAACCTGTATCGGTAAAGGCCTGATAAACGGATTCTATGCTGTATACCATGCCATGTTTTTCCCGTAGGGCCAGGTTTAAGCGGGAATTCATGCTAGGACCACCGAGCACATTGTTCAATAGGTATAGCTTGAATCTCCTGGGATCGTGGAGGGATATAGCCTGCTTGCCCAGCGCACAATGAGCTTGGGTGACTTCCTTATAGACCACGGTATCCTTTGGAGTGTAGGATTTAGCCTCATATCTGATTTGCCTGCTTTTTTTTGTGGGTATATTTTCCAAGAGGGGGGCGACTTTAGCCAGCACTTTGGTAAAGCTGATATTGCCTACCACTGAAAATACTACCTTGGAGGTGTCCAGCCTTTCATGTAGGAAGTTCAAAAAATCTTTCTGGCTAAACCTGTTTACGGTTTCCTCCGTGCCCAGGATGTTTTTGCCCAAGGCATGACCAGGGAAAAGAATCTCGTCGAATTCATCCTGTACGCTATCGTCCGGCGAATCCCTGTACATGGCCATTTCTTCCAGGATGACCTGTCTTTCTTTTTCTATTTGCTTGGGTGGAAAAATGGAGTCGAAGGTGATGTCAAAGAGCAGTTCGTAGGCCTTCCCCCAATGCTGTTTCAATACAGAGGCATAAAAACAAATTTTTTCCTTGGTGGTATAAGCGTTCAATTCCCCCCCTACGGCTTCTAGCCGGTTGATGATGTGGAAGGCTTTTCGCTTTTGGGTGCCCTTAAAGGCCATATGCTCCCAAAAATGTGCCAACCCTTCTTGACCTTCTCTCTCATCCCTGCTGCCTATATCCAACACAAACCCGGAATGCACCATACGGGTATGTGGGATTTGTTGGTGAATAATCCTGATACCGTTGCTGAGTTCTTTTACTTGATAATCCATACCCATATTCGCCTGCAAAAGTAACAGCATTTATTGGATTTTTTAAATGCAGCAAGAAAAGGAAGCTCATACCTTAGGTGCAGTGCCTTAATCACCAATCCACCACTGATCCATCAAAGGGGTCGTAACTTTCAGGGTTCGTCCAGTCATGTCCAATTTTATCCTCCATGGCATCTTCGTCCAGTTCCACCCCTAATCCCGGAGCATCGGGGATCAAAACGCTTCCATCCGATTGCAATTTAAAGGGGTTTTTCAAATAGCCTTCCCCAAGGGAGACCTGTTCCTGTACCAGAAAATTGGGAATGCTGGCGGCAAGGTGAAGTCCACAGGCCAGTGAAATTGGCCCCATGGGGTTGTGTGGTGCGATAGCGGCATAGTAGGCTTCCGCCATACCCGCGATCAACCTGCACTCTGTGAGCCCACCGGCATGGCAAATATCGGGTTGGAGTATGCTAGCGGCTCCTTTTTCTAAAATTTCTCTGAACCCCCATTTGGTGAATATCCGCTCACCTGTGGCTATGGGAAGGTGGGTGCCCCGGGCAATATCCACCATCACATCTACATTTTGTGCCTGGCAGGGTTCCTCTATAAACATGGGTTGAAAGGGCTCCAATTCTTTGATCAACAGCTTTGCCGTTTGTGGGCTGATGGCCCCATGAAAATCTATGCCTATATCCATTTCGTCCCCACCGGCTTCCCTAAGAGAGGCAAAATTATCTACGGCATACTTTACAAAAGCCGGGTTTTCCACAATTCCAGCCGGTTTTTTCTTGGCCACGCCTGTTTTGATCACAGTATATCCCTCCGCCTTCCTTTTCTTCATGTCTTCGGCATTACTGGCCCTGCCGTAAATCCTGACCCTATCCCTGGTAGGCCCACCAAACAATTCGTAAACAGGCACCCCTAGCAATTTCCCCTTGATGTCCCAAAGGGCCTGGTCTATACCGCTCAATGCACTCGTAAGTATTGGCCCACCCCTGTAAAAAGCATGTCTATAAATTGCCTGCCAGTGATGCACTACCTTTCTGGGGTCTTTTCCCAGTAAATAGGGTTCGATTTCCTTGATGGCGGTTTGTATGGTCAGCGCCCTGCCTTCCAGTAATGGTTCGCCCAGCCCAACCACTCCAGCATCGGTGTGTACTTTGAGGAAAATCCACCTGGGTTTCACCAGGAAGGTCTCAAGTTTGGTGACTTTCACATCTCCATATAAGGATTCTGGGGCAGGTTGCCTGGCATAGGAACTGAGGGGTAGGATCATGGATGTCCCGGCGAGACCTAGCACGGATTGTATGGCGGATCTTCTAGAAACTCCTGTTTTTTGTTTGTTGGGTCGTGTTTTTTTCATAGTTATTTTGGGCTTTTTCGGTGGCTGTTACCAATTGTGAATTGCCCCATCAGGGCTTTTCAATATCGGGTGAGGATGTTTTGTGTTTTCGGTAATCTCGAAAAGGAAATCCGCCTTCTCAGGGTCAAATGTTACACCAAGCCCCGGACTGGGGTTCAGGTACACTTTTCCCTCTCTGAAGTCAATAAAGTCCTCATTGAAATATTCAGGCTTTTCAGGTTCTCCACCCGCCAACTCGATCATGCACCGCGTTGGGCTAGAAGAGCCCAGCACATGGATTAGGGCTGCCGTTGAAAGCGGCCCGGTAAAGTGCGGTATAATCCCCACGTAGTGTGTCTCTCCAATGGCCAAGATCTTCTTCAATTCTGTGATACCTCCGGTATTGGGAAGTGTGACCCTGCTGTAGTCAATAAGGTGGTTCTCCATGAGTACATTGGTGTCCCATCTATCCCCAAACTGCTCTCCCACCGCTATGGGTACTTTGGTCATATTTCTTATGGTACGGTAGACTTCTGGATTTTCCGAGCGGATAATGTCCTCCACAAAATAGGGCTCCATTTTCTCAATTTCAGAACAAATTTTTATAGCCTCAGGAGTGTCAAACCTGGTGTGGAGGTCTATGGCCCAATTGCCAGCTCCCCCAACCGCCTTGTCAATACGTTCGCAGAGGTCAATCGTTTTTTTGGAATGTTCGTAAAAGTCAAATGGTTCCTCACCGTTGCCCCCTGTAGGGCCTATACGGTAGCTTCGCAAGCCTGCGGCAATGCAGTCCTGTGCCCTCCCCTCGGGGGTTTTGGCATCGGAGGCCCGAAAACCTGTGGCATAACATTCCACAAAATTCCTGGTTTTTCCACCCAGAAGATCATACACAGGTACACCCAAAGCTTTTCCCTTTAGGTCCCAGAGTGCCATCTCTATGGCACCCAATCCATGTAGCTTTTCTCGCCCGGGGGGATAAAACATCCCCCTGTACAGGTACTGCCAAAGGTGCTCTATTCTAAACGGATCCTCATCGATCAGCATTTCGGCGCATTGGCGCACCATGTCGGGTGTTCCTCCTTCCCCTACACCGATCAATCCGGAGTCGGTTTCCACCTCCACAATTCCCCTGGCTTGATTAAATAGGGGCTTATTGTAGCCGGGGGCAGCATAATATCTTATTTTTTTGATTTTAAAATCCGACCGGGCGTGGGCATCAGAAAAGGGTAATCCTGTAACAAGAGCGGCACCACTTAAGGCCCCTAGCTTTAAAAACGTTCTTCTTTGCATGGGTTGATTCTGGGGTTAATGCTTTTTCAATTGAAAAACTTAAAATATAAAGAACCATCCTATCAAACAACTTTCTTCCTTCTTTCTTTTACAGTTGGTGAAATGGAAGGATAAGTCGTAGGTATTTGCTTTATTATGTAAAATTTAATTTCGCCAGATTACGTCTATGCCGTCAATGGAAAAATCAAGAGAGACATTCTTCTTGATGCTGGGGGGGAGTGGTTCTAAGGTTGGAGTGTCCCCCACAAAATGCTGAAGGTAATAGTTGCCTTTATATCCTGCTGCCTTCAGAAAACCTGCCATTTCATAAAGCTGTACAGGTGAAAATAAACTAGAATGAACCGTGGTACGTACCTCCATCTGAACCCCACTGTGCAAAAGCAGGCTAAGGCTTTTAGAGAATTCCGCAAAAGCATTTAATTTGGTTACCTTATAATAATGAGCAGGTAGGGCCTTAAAATCTAGGGACACATACTTCACGGCTTGCATTCCCAACAAGGATTTAAGGGACTCAGGTTGACTACCGTTGGTGTCCACTTTCACCTTCATCCCCATTTCCTTGATGGCCATTGCCAATTCCACTATGCCAGGATGTAAGGTACATTCCCCACCACTGAACACCACTCCATCCAGTAGGTTTTTTCTGCTTGATATAAAGGCAAGGGCCTCCTCATAGCTGATTTTTCCCTTGCCTTTAACGATTGAGGGATTGTAGCAGTAGCCGCAACGCATGTTACAGCCTGCAAACCAAAGTATGCAGGCCAAATGATCCGGAAAGTCCAATAGCGTAAACGGGTCTATCTGATAAATACCCCTGTACTTACTCTTTGAAATGTGCCCGTTGTTTGTGCTCACCCTTTTTTCCTAAGTTAAAACTTTCCACTGGCCGATGATATCCCATTACCCGTGTGTATACCAGGCATTTCTGCCTTTTGGAGGCAATTAGCTCCAGGGGGTTTTCCTCGATTTCCACGTCTACTTTTGCTTCATTTTCCATTTTCATCATCTGTTATGGTTATTTGTTCTAAAATTTCCTGGTCACATTTTGGACAATATTCATGTTCCCCTGCCAAATAGCCATGTACTGGACAGATGCTGAATACAGGGGTCACTGTGATATAGGGAAGTCTGAAATGGGTCAGCACCTTTTTCACCATTTTTCTACAAGCTTCGGGGGAGGATATCTTTTCCCTCATGTAGAGATGCAATACCGTGCCCCCTGTATACTTACACTGTAATTCGTCTTGAAGAAACAAGGCCTCAAAGGGGTCATCTGTATGATTGACAGGGATTTGGGAACTATTGGTATAATAGATGTTTTCCTCTTGACCTGCTTGGATAATATCCGGGAACCTCTTAAGGTCTTCCTTGGCAAATCGATAGGTAGTGCCTTCTGCGGGGGTGGCCTCCAGGTTGTAGAGATTACCTGTCTTTGCTTGAAACTCCTTCATCCTGGCCCTAATGTGATCCAGCATTTCTGAGGCCATCTGTTGTCCTGTATTACCCGTGATGTCTTCTTCCCCATCGGTGAAATTGAGGATCATTTCGTTCATCCCGTTTACCCCAATGGTGCTAAAATGGTTGTTAAAGTGGCCCAAGTACCTCTTGGTGTAGGGGTATAAGCCTCTGTCATACATTTCCTGGATAAAAGCCCTTTTCTTTTCCAGGGTGGACATGGCCAATTTCAACAATTTGTCCAATCTGTCGTAAAACCCGGTCAGATCACCCTTGAAGATGTATCCAAGTCGGGCCATGTTGATGGTGACCACGCCTATACTTCCTGTCATCTCTGCGCTACCAAAGAGGCCATTGCCCCTTTTGAGCAATTCCCGGAGGTCTAGCTGTAGCCTGCAGCACATACTTCTTACGGCATTGGGTTTATAAGCCAGGGGGTTTTCTACTCTATCCCCATTCTCATCCAGGATATACTGGCTTCCAATAAAGTTCTGGAAATATGAGGATCCAATTTTTGCGGTATTTTCAAAGAGCAAATCCGTGTTTTCGCCATACCAATTAAAATCCTCGGTGATATTTACCGTAGGTATGGGAAAAGTGAAGGGCTGCCCATTGGCATCACCCTCAGTCATTACCGTATAGTAAGCTCTATTGATCAGGTTCATCTCTTCCTGAAAATCTTGATAGGTGAGGTCCTGCAATGTGGTTACCCCTCTTTGTTTGGCTTTTGCTTCCAATGCCCCATCATCGACATCGATGAAAAGGTGATGATCATTTTTGGTGGGGATTTGTGTACGTAAGTCCTCAGGAACTGTCCAATCCAAGGTGATATTGGTAAAGGGGGACTGGCCCCATCTGGCCGGCACGTTGAGGTTATAGACAAAGGAGCGAATGGCTTTCTCTATTTCCTTGTAGGTAAGCTTGTCCTTGAAAACGTAGGGCGCCAAATAGGTGTCGAAGGAAGAGAAGGCCTGGGCACCAGCCCATTCGCTTTGAAGAATCCCAAGGAAATTAGCCATTTGGCCCAGGGCTTCCCTAAAGTGGGAGGGGGCTTTGCTTTCCACTCTGCCTCGAACGCCATTGAAACCTTCATTGAGCAACACCCTCAGGCTCCATCCCGCACAATATCCCGTAAGACAATCCAGGTCGTGGATATGAATGTCCCCATTTCTATGGGCATACCCCTCTTCTTTGGCATATACCTTATCCAGCCAAAAATTGGCGATGACCTTGCCGGCCACATTGTTAACCAGCCCTGCATTGGAATAGGAGGTGTTGGCATTGGCATTGATCCTCCAGTCGGTTTCCTGCACATATTCTTCAATGGTCTGTGTGCTGTTGATAAAGGTAGTGTCCTCATTAAGGCCCGCGCTATGCTCCCTTTGCAGTTTACGGGTATGCCTGAACAACATAAAGGAGCGCATCACCTGAAAATGGCCGGCATCAAATAGGGCTTTTTCGATGATATCCTGAATTTCCTCTACTCCCCACACCGTTTTCTCCGGTAATTTTGCCAATACATTTAAAAACACTGTATTGTCCTTTGCCTGCTGTACGCTTTTGAAGGCCTTTTCCAAGGCATCTTCGATTTTATAGGCTTCGAAAGGTGCGTATTCTCCATTTCTCTTGATGACGTATGCTTCCATAAATGACGGTTCAAGGTAATTGCAATAAAAATAGTTGCTCTAAGGTAAGCTGATTAGGAAAGTGAAGGGATGGGGAAAATCATGCTGCCAATTGATTTATGTCATGATAAACTGTAGCATTTTGGAAATCATTTACGTCTAAGGAATAACAACAACTTTGCATGACCATGAAAGAGACTGCCATTTTGAGCAAGTTGGGTTTTCTAGCCCTTATATTAATGGGAACTTCCTGTGATTGGTTCGGAGGAGATGAACCACAAATAGTCGCTAATATCAGGGCATTGGAAGCCCATGAAAAAGCAATGGTGCATAGCAGCTCGCAATTTTCCCTGGATCTGTTTCATCAGCTCAGGAAAAATGGGGACCCTAACCAGTTTTACAGTCCCTATAGTATTCACCAGGCATTGTCATTGGCGATGAACGGAAATGAAGGGGAGGTGCTGGAGGAATTCATCAAAGTGCTGCGTTATGAAGGGATGGAATTGGAAGCGTCAAACCGGGCGGCAAAATCCCTGACCCGTTACTTGTTGGAGCTAGACCCTAAGGTGCGCTTATCCATCGCCAATGCCATTTGGTACAGACAGGGGTTTCAGGTGTACACGCCCTTTAAGGAGGCTGTAAACCAATATTACAATGCCGAAATTGCGCCACTGGATATGATGAATCCTGAGTCGGTAAATGTGATCAACCGCTGGATTGAGGCAAATACAAGTGGACTGATCAAAGAAATGCTGGATAGGGTAAGTCCTGATGCTGCAATGTACTTGGTGAATGCCATATACTTTAAGGGGGACTGGAAGTACAGGTTCACCACTACCGAAAAAGCCGCTTTTTACATTTCTAAAAACCAAGAGGTACAAGTGGACATGTTGAAATACGATGAGCCTGCTACACTTAGAGAGTTTATAGAAGGGGACCTTCATTACCTCGAAATCCCATATAGTACAGGGCATTACAATATGGGGATTATCATGTCCAATAAATTTGGACTTGAGGAGCAGTTGAAACACTTTGACCTGGAACATTTGGATAACTGGAGAGAAAATGCAAAGGAGAGTAATGTTATTCTGCATTTTCCAAAATTCAAAATGAGGTATAAAGTTGAAAACCTAAAGGCAGATTTGATGGACCTTGGGCTTGAGCTTCCTTTTGAACCTAGTCCGAATAATTTCACAAGGCTTTTTGATCATTCCACACCAAATATGTACATCAGCAGGGTGGTTCACGATGCCTTTATTGAGGTGGATGAAAAGGGTACAGAGGCTGCTGCTGCCACGGTGGTGGAGATAGAGCTTACTTCTGCTGGCCCCCATCAGCCAAGAGTGCTAAAAGTGGATAGGCCTTTCGTGTTCTTTATTCAGGATAATCACAGTGGTGCCATTCTGTTTATGGGGAAACTTAGTGACCCCTCCCAATTATAATTGAACTGACTAATAAGTACCGTTCAATTTGCTGCCCATATATGCCCCCCACTTGGGGGGATTTGTCATTTTAACCTGTGTCTTGACCACGTTCACCCTCATCCCGTCAAAGGCATAGGTGTGACGGGAGTTGTCACTATGGCAAAATACGATATCGAGCATACCATCACCGTCAAGATCGCCTATCCAGGGTGTGGAGGAATTGTTGTGCCCGGGAAAAGGAGACGTAAGGGGCAGGACTTTTTTTCGCCTAAAATCTATCGCAGATACCGTATTGGAGAATTCCCACTGGTTTTCGGCTATTTCCTCTTTGTGGTTAAGGCTTAATATCACCTCGTCTCTGCCATCTCCGTCAAGATCAAAAGCCAGGGGGGAACTGGTTTGGAATTCGCCAAAGAACCCCTCGTATTTTGGTGTTCCATTTTGCCCTGAAAACATCAATTGGAAAGATTGAGAAAACAAAGGCCACATTCCTTTATTGGCGGTCACAAAAAAATCAGGACTGCCTTTTCCTAAGAAATTCCCCACTCCAAATGATGCATATATTTCAGCATCAGGCACTTGTTGGTTCCAAATCATTTGGAAGGTTATCCCATCAAAGGCGTAAACGTTTCCATCTACGCTACAGGCTAGAATGTCATCAACCTGATCTCCGTTGATGTCCACCCAAACAGCGGGTGCAATGAATCCCTTGTTTGGACTGTGGGCAAGCAAAATAGCCTTGGAAATGTCCCCAGCCAGTACATCTTCTAAGTTGCAAACAAAAAGGTTGCCCCCAATCGTTTCTCCACCTGTGCCAAAAACTACCTTGAGTGCTGTTTCTTTCTTCTTTGGGGAAACGGTGACCGAATGGTAGGTCTCCTTTTCATCCGGCATAGGAGCGGCACTTAGAATATTGCCGTTGGCAGCATCCAACACCAAAAGGTGGCCAATGGGTCGGTTTTCGTCATAGGGTGCCTTGTTTACATCCCCACCATTTGAAACCAATATATCGGCCAAACCATCTCCATTTTGGTCGGGGATTAGTTGAGGGTTGTAAAAATTAAACCATTTTTTTTGTACCTCCTTTTCCATCCCTTCTTTGATGAATTCCCAGATCAATTCTCCATTCGAGCCATCGATCGCAAGCAGGTTGGCCGACCTTCCCCCTATTACCACATCAGGGATTCCGTCTTGATTGATATCATGAAGCATGGCAGATCCAAAAATCTGGTCATTGGCGGGATACTTCCAGAGCAGGTTTCCATTTTTTCCGTTAAGTGCGACGACCGCGGTGTCCACAGGTTGAAATTCCAACCTTCCCATACCCAAAATAATGTCTCCAACCCCGTCCTGGTTCAAATCGGCCACCCTCGGTGAGGAAAAAGTACCGAGGTTGGGGAATTCGGCAGACCAATAGAGCTCAGCAGAAGGGCTGTTTTGGGCATTAGACTCCATTAAAGTAACAAATAAGACCAACCAAAGTGAATTCCAATAACTCATGGTTTCTATTTCAAGATGAATAGTAGTCAATACATAGGTTTGATGATTAAAAAAGATTATTTATTGGCATAAAGTCAATATGTTTTATAAGTAAATTTAAAAATTTCCGATTTAAAATATGAGGTAGTCATACTTATCAAATCCGGGTCAGGGGTACACCCCGAAATAAAAGGGATCTAGTAGGGATGGGTCTTTTCCCGGACGGATGGCTATTTGAAAAAAGACTTTCATAAGGTCAGTCAACCAGTAAGCAATGTCAAGGCACGTTCGTGCAGGCTTTGTGGGTAGACCCCGTGGGTAATAGGGAAAGACCATCTACTGGTAAGCAGGGAATACGCTTTACCCCAAAGCGCGTCCGGCTCTAGAGAGACCTTGATAGATTTGGTTTCTATGTGCCAGGAAGTCGGTCCCGCTAACGGATCATAGTACCTGCACTTGCTTCGGAAGCATGCCCCGATCTAGCATCGGGGAGATCCGTATCCTCGGCTATTGGGAATGGTCCCGATACTCGGGATAAATAGTGAGGGGTGCAGCGTAGGCTTATGGCCTGCGGCCATCGATTGGGCTTCCTTTTCTACAAATCCTAATGGTATCTACATGCATAAAGGGGTAGTTCATTATCTAATACTTGATAAACGAGTCTGTTTTTAAGCGTTTACTTCTTTACTATTGATTTATGTGCGAGATTTTCTCTCAACATTCACTGCACTCTGACTCAATATTTCCACTAAAGTGGGAGATAGCCTACCGAGACGCCAGGCCAACCTCGCACGCCACGGCACCACAATCACACCTTTGTTTTTTTCAATTGCCGCAAGAGCATCCTGTGCGCATTTCTCAACAGGATAAGGAGGGCCGGCTAAAGCCGTAAGAAATCTACGCAGATGAGGAGCCCATTTTATATTATAATCACTTGGGTTTTGGCTATCTAGAATTGGAGTTTCGATCGCAGATGGACAAAGAACACTCACCCGAACACCACGCGAAGCAGCCTCAATACGAAGACTAGTACTTAGTCCTACCACGGCATGCTTGGTCAACGCATATGGGGCTAGTAAGGGTGCCGGTCCCAAGCCCGCCAAGGAAGCACAATTAATGATATGACCGTAACCTTGTTTTAGCATAATCGGATAGGCAGCTAATACACCATATAGCACGCCATAAAGATTGATGTCCACAATGTGCTGCCAAGCCGAAATTGGAATTTCATCAGTTTCGCCCCCAATGCCAACTCCTGCGTTATTAAAAATATAGTCTAGTCGGCCATGTTCACTCGCAAAGGACTCAATGCAACTTTTCAGGGCGGCTGCATCACGAACGTCTACCGAAACTGCAATGGCATTAAAGCCACATTCTTTTGCAACTTTCTGCGCGGCAGCAAGGTTAATATCTGCTATACAAATCTTTGCGCCTCGAGAAGCCAAAAGTGTTGCTATGGCTCGACCTATACCTGATCCGCCTCCTGTTAAAAACACTGTCTTATTAGTGAAAGAGTTCATGATTGATGGTTTTAAAACCAGTGAATTTAAACAAAATTTTTCTTTGATTCTAGATATAGGATCGTTAGGAAAACAAGGTCAAGGCAGTCAATTGGCTTAGACAAGTACGAATTTACATCCTAATCTGTTCTATCACTGGGGATTAGGTTGCAATTTGGTCTGGATTATAGAGGATTGCCGACTGCATAAAAAGCGCCGTAGGAATGTGAGAGGTTCACAGCCTGTCCCGCCAAACGGGATACGGCTCTGAGAGAGGTTTAGGGGTGGAATTTCCCTTCACCTACCCGGCCAGGCGTAGGTTATTTTGTTATCAAGCTATTCAAATGTTCGTCAGGTTTCAAAACAGGGATTTCAGACCCCTTAAAATCCTGACCCGTATCCTCGATGGCTACCGGGACTGGTCCCCATGCTCGGGATAAATAGTGAGGGGTGCTCCGCAGGCTTATGGCCTGTGGCCATCTACGATAGTGCTCTCCTCTTATTTATGTTCGGTTATACCTTCGTTACCGAGTTCAACGAAACTTCTTCTGTTCAAAGCATTCATAATAATTAAAGTGTTGTTTCTGAATAAGTTAAATAATTGTCTATTTTTCAGGTTTCCAGTTGTGATAAGGAATAACTTCTTCGGCTTTCCTAGCATCATATGTGAGTGGTAAAAGTCAAAACCCTTGGTTACAACAATAAGGTTTTCTCGATCAGCAAATTTGGTAATTTCCAAATCGGGTGTTTCATCCCCTTTTGGGAGTTCATCAACATGAATGGATTCAAATCCAAGCTGGTTCAGTACTTCACAAAGCTTTGCTGGAAGTTGAGCATCCAGAATCAGCTTCATACTGAAATTTTAGTGTAGCTCGAATACTTTGTTACTTTCGTTGCGTAGGCTAAACATGCTAAAATATCTTCTTCTTCCAGATTAGGATAATCTTCCAATATTTCAGCATGAGTTGATCCTGCGGACAAAAGGTCGAGAATCAAATCTACAGTGTACCGCTTATTCCTAATGGTAGGTTTCCCGTGACAAATTTCGGGGTTAATGGTGATTCTTTTTAAAAGTGGATTTTCCATACCTTAAAGTTACGAAATTTTCAATTGATCTGTTCCTTTCGATGGAGCACAAACATGTCGCACAGCTAAAAAACAAGGGTCATTTCGGAGCAATTACCTGTATGTGTATGTACATGGCACGAAACGTTGATAGAAAGGTTAAACCTTAAGGTAAGCACTTTCCGCCCATTTTTTTTAGATCCCTTTGCGGGCTATATTGTCCGGATAGCTTCGCACAATTCCGTTACCAGAAGTGCACGTATCCATAGGCTACTTGTGATGGAACACAAGGTTTAATCGTTCATGGAACGTCAAACAGTTATCTAAGCGACTCTTGTCGCACCCGGGTGGTGTGAGAGCCTCAACCTGAGCCATTTGGCTCAGGTCGGGTTCGATTAGCCACTTTTTAAATTAAATCAACAAGGTCTTTATCCGTTTCTATTGAATTCTTAATGAATGATTCTGATTTGGAAATTTCATCATTAATAAATTTCGCAAGATCCTTGGCAATTTTTAGAATAGATTTAAACCACTCATCATTAAATTCCTTAGGTATTTCCTTGTCAAAATTGATATATGGAAATTCTTCTGCAACGTCACCGCTCGGTCTGCTATGCTCTGGGGCAACAAGGTATAGCGGTCTTTTTTCCCCTTGCTCTTCCTTATCAAAATCATTTTCCTATCCAGTTCTAGGTCTTCCTTTTTGAGGTTGATCAGTTCACCTATACGCAGGCCATCCCCATATAGAAGCATTAAAATTAAATAGTGCTTTTCGTTGGCCTCACTGGCTTTAAGCAAGGATTTCACCTCCTCCTTGCTAAGTACCTTCGGCAACACCTTTTCTTTTTTGGGCCGGTCTATGTCCCTTAGGGCAAGGTCGCCCCTTCCTAAAATGGGACAAATATAGGCGCAAGGCGTTTACGGACTGGTGTATGGAGGCAGGAGACCCTCCTTGTGAGGCCCAATCTTCATGATATTGGTTTATCTCCTTGGAGCCAATTTTCTCAATGTTGCCTTCCTTAAATTCTCCCGAGTTTAAAAACCTCTCTACCATTTTCTTATAGGTCACAATAGTCTGAGTGCTGTAATTCCTGGACTGCATCATGTCCAAAAAATCAACGTGGTCACATGGCAGGAATATATGAACAGGAATCTTACATCCTACCAAATCCTCATGGATGCTTCCGATAGTAGATGATGCTAGATAATAGCTTCATAAAATCAAAGCTACCAAAGCCCCTATTACCTTAACTTGGGGTTGTCGCGGTGGCGTTGGGAATCCCTTTGGGACTTTTTTTCGAAGTTCTTCTCAAGGGCTTTGGTCAAGTCCACCCCGGTCTGATTGGCCAGGCAGATCAATACCCAAAGCACATCGGCCATCTCGTCTGCCAACTCGGCGTTATCTTCCCCTTTTTTAAAGGATTGATCCCCGTACTTTCTGGCCATCAGACGTGCCACTTCCCCCACTTCCTCGGTGAGAATGGCCATATTGGTGAGCTCGCTGAAGTACCTCACCCCAGTGGTGGTTATCCACTGATCCACCTTTTTCTGCGCTTCTTCTAAGGTCATATTATTTAGGTGTTTATTCGTTTTCCCTTATACGTACACTTTCCCTTTTCCAGTACCAGTTGATGGTCCACGGCATTGGGCACATCATCGGGATAGTGGCTTACATATACCAAGCCTATGGGGGCGTGTGCACATATTTCTTCTATTGTGTTTTTGAAATTGAGCCTTTGGGCGTCATCCATCCCCTGTGCGGCCTCGTCCAGTACCAGTAGGGCGGGTTTTTTGATCATGGCCCTGGCCAGCAGACAAAAGCGCTGCTCTTCAAGGCCTACTTGCTGTATGCGCAGGTCTTTTAGGTGGTAGATGGACAGGGCCTTCATCCAGTTCTCGGCCATCTGCTCCTGCTCGGCGCTTAACCCTTTAAACAGTCCCATGGTATCAAACAACCCGGACAACACCACTTTCCAGCAGGTCTGATTGCGGGGGAAAAAGCGGGATAGCTCCGGGGAAACAAAGCCAGTGGGGCGCTTCACGTCCCATATGCTTTCCCCTGTGCCCCGTTTCCGGTCAAAAAGGTACATGTCATTGGCATAGGCCTGGGGGTTTTCCCCTACCAGTAGGCTCACCAGGGTGGATTTTCCTGCACCGTTATGCCCTTTGAGTAGCCAGCGTTCCCCGGGTTTGATTTTCCAGTCCAGCTGGTCCAAAATCGCTTTGCCACCATGGTTGATGCTGACTTTGCGGAATTCTGCCAAATGGCCATAAGGAGGTATGGGGTAGGGGTGAAGCAATTTCCGGAGGGCGTGCATAGGTGCGTATCCCTTATTTTTTTCGGCCAGAAGAATGGTTTCCTTATTCTGAGGTAATTCTAGCCGCCCTTCCTTTATCCACCCTATTCGGTGAATGCACTCGGGGATCTCATGGGGAGTGGTGGTCATGATAATGTGTATGCCGCTATCGCAAATGCGTTGCAGCCAATCCCCAAACCGGACTCTGGTTTCCACGTCCAGCCCGGTCATGGGCCTGTCCATCAGAAAAAGTTTCGGGTTGCGCAGCAGGCCCACGGCAAGGGCAAGTCTGCGTGTCTCCCCATTGGAAAGTTTGATCAGGGACTCGTGGCGCAGGGCATTCAGTTCCAGGGTGTCGAGCACCCTTTCTATGTCCCAATCACCTGGGCGATTTCCGGGCTGTTGGCGAAGGTATTCTTCCACGCTGTGGGTGTCTTCAGCATCCATGCTGTTGAAGCGTTGCTGATAATAAAACTCCTGCACATTGGATTTATTGGTGAACCCATAATCCTGGGACACATAGGCGATCAGGTCCCGGAAACTGTTGATTTGCCCATTTTCTGATTGGGTTTGCTGGTAAGTCCTAGCAAATTCACGGGTGATGCTCCCCTTGATCAGGTTGGTCCTACCGAGTAGGGTTTCCAGAAAGGCGGTTTTTTCAATACCGGAGGATGCCACTATGGCCCAGTTCTCCCCGGGTTGCATTTCAAAATCCAAGTCCTGGAAAATGATTTTCCCCCTTCTGTTCACAGTGGCACGGGAAATTCGGATAAAAGCAGGTTTTCTTGGCTGGGATGAAGATGAGCTAGATTGCATCATACCTTGTTTTTGGAGTCGATAAGGATGGTGACAGGGCCATCATTGACCAAGGCTACTTGCATATTGGCGCCGAATTCACCCGAGGCCACTGGCCTGCCCATCTCTTTTGAGAGGGAATCCTTAAATTTTTCATACAGGGGGATGGCAGTTTCCGGTTTGGCTGCCTTGATGTAACTGGGGCGGTTGCCTTTTTTAGTACTGGCATGAAGGGTGAACTGGCTGATCAGCAATAGCTCTCCCTTTACATCCAAAAGGCTTTTGTTCATTACCCCTTTTTCATCGGGGAATATTCGAAGGTTGAGCATTTTTCGGGTGAGCCAGTCTATGTCCTCATCCGTATCGGCATCTTCTATGCCTACCAAAACCATTAGGCCTGTACCAATAGCTCCTTTAACCGTTTCCTCTATGCTTACCGATGCTTCACTTACCCGCTGTATCACTGTTATCATGGACGAAAGTTAGAACGGCTGCATGTCTTTTGAAAGCATGATTTCGATTTTTTGGGATTTTGGGGTATTGGCCTGATGAATCATGCACTTGGCCACCTTTACCCCGGGGATAGGTTTGTATTTTCTGAGCAGTCCAATAAAATTAAGTACTTTCAGCCCCACCCCGCCAATATCTTCACCCAGGCGGCTCTCCCTTCTATTGCCGGTCAATAAAGAAGGGCGAAAAATCCCCAGGTAGTTAAAGGGGATTTTTTGAAGGTCATGCTCTACCTCACCCTTTACTTTGTTATAAAAAATTCCGGAATCTTTATCAGCACCCATAGCGCTCACATACAGGAATGCGCCTGCCCCTAAAGCATGACACCACTTGGCAAAATCAATCACATAATCATGGTCAATCTCATAAAACCGCTCCTTTGAACCAGCCTGCTTGATGGTGGTGCCCAGGGCACAATAGCCATGAATTTCCACGGTCTTTTCCTCCAATTCCTTTATCAAGGGATTTAGGTCACCACCCATGTTTTTTTCCCTTAGCTTATCGGGGAGATGCTGTGTTTTCAGGGAAGAGAAATCGGTGACCACCTGTGCAAGCTTGGGGTGCTTGAGGGCCAGTTCCCTTCTGGAAAGGGTGATCACATAAAGGTACTCCTTAGAGGTAAACAATTGGTGAAGGAGCTGCATGCCCACAAGCCCGGAGGCACCGGATACGATGGCTATTTTTCTCATTCCGGATGGATTTGATTTCTTTCCCAGTCCAGGAACCGCTCAATGTCCACCTGTAGGCTTTTATAGATGGCCAATATCACCGAAAGGTCATCCACGTACCCCACGAAAGGAATGAAATCGGGTACCAAATCCATGGGTAAGGCGAAATAAAAAAGGCCAAGTACCAAAAGCCCGATGGATCGGGGGGAAAGGCTTTTGTAGCGCCTTTGCACATGGGCTGTGAGCATCCGGACAAATACCTCCAGTTGAAACCTTGCTTCCATCACCAGGGGGGTGGAGGATACTTCCTTCAGCCTTCGGCTTACCCGGTTGAGGAGCAGCCTTATTTTCTTGTCACATGTGGCTATTTTTTCTGCTCTTGACTCGTATAGGCGACGTGCTTTTTCAAAGACTTGTTCATATTCTGTTCTCACGCTCATGGGTTATGGATTTAGAAGTACACCCGAATTTCTGATTTCACCTGTTTGCGGGCTTCAGCGATGCTGTCCGCTGTTTGTTCCATGCTGAGTTGGAACACCTTTTTTGCCAAGTCCAGGCCTTTGCTTTCCCTGTTCACTTCCTGATAGGCCCTGTTTACCAGGGTAATCACCTGTTCTGTAGCATTTCTCACACTTTCCCAGGTTTCGTCAGAGAAATAAACCTGCTGGCTCATATTATGGTTGAACTCTTCCCTCACCTCTCCGATCAGCCTGGCATGCAACTCTGCGGCGGTATATTCAGGTTGATTTACCCGTCTGAGCAGGTTGTTGGGAGTAATTCTCTCCAGAAACAGGCATAGCCGCTCTCCTGCCTGCAAGCGCACAGGAAGGATCACATCGGTGTTTTTGGTCTTTAGCTCCACCAGCTTGAATTCTCTCTCTTTCTTCAAAAATGATACCGCAATGACGTACATGCCATAAATGGCCAATCCTGCGGGAAGTACTACCATTAAAAGGTTAGTCAGGTATTCCATGGTTTGTTTAATTTAATTCGAATATCCAAAATATCCCTGTGCTTTGCGTCAATTTTGTGATAATTTTGAACCAATTAACGTAAAAAAGGCTTTTTTCAGCATGTTGATACCTATTAGCATTACCACAAAGGCTGTGGAAGAGATAAAGAACATCATCACCCATAAAAACATTCCGGACGATTATGCCTTGAGGGTAGGGGTGAAAGGCGGAGGGTGTGGGGGGGTGTCCTATGCCCTTGGGTTTGATAAGGCCAGGGAGGGGGACCAGCAATTTGAATGGGAAGGGATAGAAGTGCTCATAGAAAAGAGGCATGTAATGTTTTTGATGGGGATGCAAATTGATTTTTACGAGGGGGACGATTCCAGGGGCTTTACCTTCGTGAACACCACCATCCCCAAAAGGCATGATGCCTAGGTCAGCCCCTCAAATGCATGCCTAAATTCGCTCCAAAACACATCCAAAGCGATGATCCGGGGTTTTAAAAAAGATATAATGGCCGGCCAATCCTCCTCGTTCATCACGTTTACTTTTGGGAGTTCTTTGAAAATTCGGCTGATGGGCTTACCAAATTCATCCTTTGCGTGCATTTCCCATGCCCATTCCTCCTTCAGGAATTGATGCATGATGCCTTTGAACTGTTCAAATTGATCAAAAAGCAATGCCCTGATGTCTTCATCGGGATGAGTGATCTCTATGGCTATGCGCGCTTTATTGAATTGGGTATCCATCCTGAAATAGACATTTTTAACACCTGTTTTATAGTTTTGCCATCGCACCTTTTGGCCTTCGGCCGTTGGCACGGGCTTCATATATAGCCCGAAGGCAGTCCAAAAGGCTTTTTTTGCTTTGCTTACAGCAATACGACTGTACATGGGCCACTCTATAGGTAATCCTCAGGGTAGTTTACTTCTACCACGGAATAATTGACTACCCCGCCCAATGCGGGATTGTGTTTTTTGATGATTACTTGGACTTTTTTCAGTTGTGGATAAGCTTTATTGATATCCTGTATCATCAGGTGGGCAAGGTGTTCCAGCAACTTCACTGGTTCCTGCATATGCGATTTAGCGATTTGATAGAGCTTATGGTAGTCCACGGTGTCTTTTAACCTGTCTTTGAGCATGGCATCCTTAAAATGGGTGTCCACCCTGATGTCTACGGTAAAGCGATTGCCCAGTTTTTTTTCTTCGGAGAAAACCCCATGATATGCATGGAACTCAATGCCCTCAAGTGCTACTTTTCCCATTAGTCAAACTGGTCAAAAAATGAACCGGTGCTTTTCTTTCCGCTTTCCGGCTTTACCTCTTCCTTTTCTTCAACGTGCTCCATGGGCTGCTTTGTTTCTTGAGCTTGGGGGGAAACGGCCCCTGATGACTGTTCCGTTGGTTGCTCTTTTGGTCGCTTAGGCACATCGAAGGAATAGGAGGGTGAAGCGGTGGGTTTTTTTTCCAGTTCCTTTACCAGGTTTTCATGTACACTGATATCCACATTTTTGAATTGGTTTTCAGCATTTTCCCTTGCCTCATTGGCCTCACGTGCCAGAGTTTGGAGATTTTCTAGGATAGTTAACCTCTGCTCCAATAGTTTTTCGTAGCTATTACAAAGTTGCCTCACCTGGTCCTTGAGTTCTCCCATAATTTCTGCCGCCTGGGATTCGGCATTTTCCACCATGGTTTTTGCGCGGTTTTTGGAGGTGGATTCCAGGGTATCTGCATTTATCTGTGCCTCTTTCAGGATGATGTCAGCTGTTTTATTGGCCTGCTCAATAATGCTGGCCCCCGTGTCCTCGGCAGTTTTCAGGGTTTTAAAAAGTGACTCTTCCACCTCCCTTAGCTTAGAGGCTTCTTTTTCAGCATGTTCTAGGCGTATCTTCAAAGTGTTTTTTTCTTCGGAGAGTTTTTCCCATTCTTGTGACAGGTACACTAAAAATGCATTGACTTCTTCCTTGTCATACCCTCTGAGCTGTTTTTCAAAGGTTTTTTGTCGGATATCCAGTGGCGTTATTTTCATCTGTTTATAATTTTTTTTTAGTGGGCAGATGGAATCTCGCACGGATTATAATCGTCCCACTGTGTGTCGCTTGCGTCGTGCCCTGACTGCCTTCAGGACAGGCTCGATTTCATGTGTTTATATTTTCTTTTCAACGGTCATAACTTGTCCCGATCTTCGGGATAGCCTGCCCCAGCCTGCCCCGAACTCGATTCGGGGAACTTGTTTCGGGGGACTCGCTTTGGGAGCCTGTCCCGAATTCACTTCGGGAGAATCTCGCATCTCCCCGATAGCCCCGATAGCTATCGGGGGGGCATCCCACTGTGTGACGTGCTCGTCATGCGCGATTTCATATTTCCTAAAATTCTATTTCCCAAATCGATACGGTTCTGTCATCACTAATGGCCACTATTTGATTATTAAATCCACTCCAAAATAATTTGTTGATAGAGGTGCCATGTCCGGCATGCCTGGCCTTGTCAATTACTTTTAGGAGTTTAAAGGTATGGGCATCCCACAGCTTGATGGACTTGTCCATGCTACAAGTTACAAAATATTTGCCATCCTCCCGAAAAGCCACAAAATTGATGGCGTACATATGTGCCACGATGTCCTGCTTCAGTGAAAATGTCTCTGTTTCCCAGACCTTTAGGTGGGCATCCCTGCCACCACTGACAAGGTGCTTTCCATCCGGGGAAAAGCCCAGAGCAAATACAGAATTGGTGTGGTGGGTCAAGTTGGCCACAGGTTCCAGGGAAGGGAAGGAAAACACCTTTATGCTATTGTCACTGCTTCCAATGGCCAATAAATCCCGGTTTGGGCTGAAGGCGAGCACCCGGAGACTCTCTTGGCTTACCTTGATATGTTTCACAATGGACCGCTCTTGGATGTCCAGTATCACCAGTACCCCGTCTCCGGTGGCCACGAAAAGCTGGTCGGCCTGGGATTTGATGTCAAAAATGGCATTTGACGTGATTTTGAGGGACCATTGCTCCTTTCTTTCGCGTAAATCCACCACGTGAATACCCTCAAAGTTTTCACCGATAAAAAGTAGTCCTTGGTCTTTATCTACTTCTAGGGCATAAACGGAATTACTTAGTTTAGCCAGCAATTTACCATCTTTGAGGGTTTCAAGGTTCCATTCCACTACCATTCCTTGCGCATCCCCTGTATAAAAATAATTAGGGGAAGTGCCTTCTGCCAGGGCAAAAATGGATTGATTATGTCCTGTAAGGGTTTGTAGTTTATTTACTTGAATTTTTGACATATATTGCATTTTAAATTATCACCCTCCCAAAATAAGCATGCAAACAAAAATAGAAAAAATCAGTCCGTTATCTGCCTATGCCGTAAATAATATTCACGAGCAGGATGATAATCACCTGGACTTTTTGAGCTTTAGGGAAAAACTGTCTTTTGCCAACTTAGGACATCCCCAGAAGAAAAAGGAATGGAAGGGGGCAAGATTAGCCATCAAATCTGCCCTGGAGGCAATAAGTCTGCCTTATCCTGGCTTCTATAAAGACCATCATGGTAAGTCATACACCATGGACGGCTACGGCCACGTGTCACTGAGCCATAGTGAGCATGCCGCCGCTGCCATTTTCCATAAGGAGATGCCTGTGGGCATTGACCTGGAGCTGATCAAAGAAAAGGTGGTAAGGCTGGGCCCGAAGTTTTTATGTGAAGAGGAAATGGAATTTTTGGACAATGACCCTCTTCATTATACCATGGCATGGTCAGCCAAGGAAACCATATTTAAATGCCAAGGCAGAAAGGGGATCAGTCTTAGGGCCAATATCCTTCTTAAACCATTTAGCCAGGAAGACCGCTTCATCAAAGGGCGAATTTATGATTCGGGCACCTCAGACCACCATTATCAGGTGCAGGTAGAGGTGGAAGAGGATATGGTGCTTACTTACTCCATCTGGTGAATTCTTTCTAAGGGGTGTCAATTGCCAGTTAAATTTTTTAACTTAATGAAAAATTTCCAGCTATGCATTTGAAGACGTATTTGATCCTATTGCTCGGCCTTGTAGCACTTTATTTACCTGGAAACAAGATTTTTCAGGAAAAGCAACATGCATCCCCCATCATAGAAGCCAAAACCATCGCCCAAGTTGCCATGGTGGTAAAGGACATTGAGAAAAGTGGTGAAATTTGGGCTGAGGTATTGGGGGTTGAACAGCCTGAGGCTTTTGTTTCCACCTCCCATCAGGACAGACCCACTACTTTTTACAGTGAGGTGACCCATGCTGAGGCAAAGCTTGCCTTTATCAAGATGGGTAATATCGAAATAGAACTGATAGAACCCTTGGGCAAAGGCAGCACCTGGCAGGAATTTCTGGACACCCATGGGGAGGGCATCCATCATATTGCCTTTTGGGTGGAAGACAAGGAAGGGGTGTCCAAAAAACTCGCCCTAAAGGGAATGCCTACTGTGCAGACTGGTGGCTGGGATACCGGGGGCTATTCCTATGTGGATGCCACAACAACCTTGGGTTGTATAGTCGAGTTACTGGAAAACTTTGAGTAGGCATGCGAAAAACCTTCCAGTCCTTTTGTGCCCTGACCTTGTCGGGATTGCTATTGGTGGGCTATCCTGTAGATTCTTTTGCCCAAAGGGTAAACGATTTTGAACTAAAGGATGCGGGATCAGGCCAACTGATAGCACTTAAAGATCATAGGAATGCCAAGGCAGTGGTGTTAATTTTCACCAGTATCAATTGCCCTTTTAGCAAGCTGTATGATGAGCGCATAATTGCCCTATATGAGTCTTTTTCCCCAAAAGGTATTTCTTTTTTGCTGATTAATCCCCACGGAGGGCAGTTTCCGGAAGAGCAAGTCGATAAGATGGCCGAATGGTTGGGGCAGAAAAACCTATCCATGCCATTTTTAGTGGATGAAAAACAGGTGGTGACAAAAATGATGGGGGTAAGTAAAATTCCGGAGGTGGTAGTAGTGACCAGTGGCCCCACGGGATATGCTGTGGCCTATAGGGGAGCCATAGACAACAACCCACAGTCGGCACAGAGTGCGCAGATGCATTATCTTGAAAATGCCCTTAACAGCATTTTGAGCAGAGGCAGCCCGAGTCCAGCTTCCACCAGGCCCATAGGCTGCAATGTGAGGCCACTCTAGGGGGACAATTACGGTTCCACAATGGCTAAAAGTTCCTGGATTTCACTGGCTTTTTCTACCTCTCCGATTTTCTCGAATGCGAAGTTGAGGTTTCTTAAGGTCCTGCGGATGATTTCCAGGTTGCCACAGGGTTCAAAAAATTCATTTTTCGGCTCCAGCTTAAGATGATCCAGGTAGTTCATGATGTCCTGCTTGGTGAATATCAGACCTTTATTAAATGCATTGATATAAAAGGTGAGACTTTCGGTAGCGTAGGTCAACACAAACAAATTGGGCAGGTTGACCCCGTAAATGGGGAGGCCCAGTTTGTTGGCCACCAAAATATATACCGAGCAGAGGCTGATGGGGTTCCCCTTTTTGGAATCCAACACGTTGCTGAGCATGCTGTTGCTGGGGGAATGGAAGTTTTTTGTGTTGGCAGAGAATTTAAGATCGTTGAAGAGTACATTGTTGATGATCCTGATTTTGTCGTAGGCAGGGAGATCGTTTTTGAATGAGGTCCACACCTCGAAGTAAATCTGGTGCATGGTGGCATTTAATTGCTCAAATTCCAGGTCCGGGTATTGGTAGGTGTTGATGATCCAAAGGCCGGTGAGCAAGTCCCTGTCTTCTGAGGATTTCCATTCCTGAAGCCTGTCTTTAAGTAGGGAGAACTGTAACTCATGGACCAGGTCCTCAATCTCCTTTTGCAGGTCAGGGTTGAAGCTGTTTTCCCACTTTTTTTCCAGAAAGGGGATAACCTGATTGCCTAAGCTGATGATTTTATCTTTTACGTGCTCTTTTACCTCTTTATCAGAATCATCCAATAAGGAGACCAGGGCATGTAGTTCTTTTTCATTTAGATCTTCCATGGTTTGGCGTCATTTTGGCTGTGAATCAGTCTTTTAATTAAAAGAAGCAAAACGTGACAGGTTTTTATGATTATCTTCATTATTTAGGACAAACCCGGTCGATCAATTTGAAAGTTTACTTCTCGTAATACTTATCTAACGCAAATATTATGGCTAAGCCATTATAGAAATAGAATCAGGTCTGTATAATTCCAACGTTAAACTTCTCTGTAATGGTTCTATGGTTGGCCATCTCTATTCCTTTACTGAGGACCTGACGTGTTTCCCTTGGGTCTATAACCCCATCGATCCAAAGCCTTGCCGCCGCATAGTAGGGGTGAAGGGTTCTTTCATATTTTTCGGTGATTTCCTTCAAGAGGGCCTGCTCTGCTTCACTGGTTATTTCCTGTCCTTCTTTTTTCAAAGCTGCTACTTTGATTTGTAATAAGGTTTTGGCTGCTGATGCGCCACTCATGACGGCCATTTGTCCGGTAGGCCATGAGAATATCAGCCTGGGGTCGTATGCCTTGCCACACATGGCGTAATTTCCTGCGCCATAAGAGTTTCCAAGTATAAAGGTGAATTTGGGCACAACGGAATTGGCCATGGCATTTACCATTTTAGCCCCGTCTTTAATGATGCCCCCGTGTTCGGCCTTGCTGCCTACCATAAAACCACTCACATCTTGCAGAAATACCAGTGGGATTTTTCTTTGGTTACAATTCATGATAAAGCGTGCGGCCTTGTCGGCAGAGTCGGAATAGATTACTCCGCCCATTTGCATTTCCCCCTTTTTGTTTTTTACGATGTTTCTTTGATTGGCCACAAAACCTACTGCCCATCCATCTACCCTGGCTGTGCCGCAGATCAAGGTTTTACCATAATCCTTTTTATAAGGCCTAAAGGAGGCTTTATCCACCACTCTTTCTATGATTTCCATCATGTCGTAAGGCTTGGATCTTTCCGAGGGGAATTTCCCTAATATTTCATCTGCATCATGTGCGGGCGGTATTGGGGAAATGCGGTCAAATCCTGCACTGTCGGGTTCACCCAGCGTGGACATGATTTCCTTGATGGCATCAAGACAGGATTTATCATCCGGGTATTTATTGTCGGTCACCCCTGAAATCTCGCAGTGTGTGCTGGCCCCCCCCAGGGTCTCGTTGTCAATGGTTTCCCCAATGGCGGCTTTTACCAAGTAGGAGCCTGCAAGGAATATGGTGCCCGTTTTGTCCACGATAAGTGCCTCATCCGACATGATGGGGAGGTAGGCTCCTCCGGCCACACAGTTCCCCATAATGGCTGCAATTTGTACTATCCCCATAGAAGACATCTTGGCATTGTTGCGGAATTGCCTGCCAAAGTGTTCTTTGTCGGGGAAGATTTCATCCTGCAGGGGAAGGTACACCCCGGCACTGTCCACCAGATAAATGATGGGCAGGTTGTTTTCCATGGCGATTTCCTGTGCCCGCAGGTTTTTCTTGGCGGTCATTGGAAACCAGGCACCTGCCTTTACAGTTGCGTCGTTTGCCACGATCACACAGATGCGGCCACTGACCTTGCCCACTCCGCATATTACCCCGGCAGAGGGGCAACACCCGTCCTCCGGATACATGTTGTCCGCTGCCATGGCACCGATTTCCAGAAAATCCGCCGACTCATCCAGTAACCAGGCAATTCTTTCCCTTGCGGTCAGTTTGCCCTTTTCATGTATCTTTGCTATGCTATCTTCCCCCCCACCAGCTTTTATCTCTTTAAGCTTTGCCTTAAGTTGCTCAATCAATTGCTTATTAAGGTCTTCGTTTCGATTAAAAGTCACATCCATATTTCAAAAAGCCATTTTGCCCGTTTGCTGATAATGTTCAAAACGTCATAGGGTAAAATAAGGTTTATCAGAGGGATTCGATTTCCTCTTTGTAGGCCTTGATGGCACGGTAAATCCCGGAAGAGATATAAGTCTGCCCATCCTTACTGTTCAGGTACCGCTCCTCGTTTAGGTTGGAAAGAAAACCTATTTCTATGAGCACACTAGGCATACTGGTGGTCCACAATACATAAAGGGGAGCCTGTTTCACTCCTCTGCTGTGACGGTTTACCCTGGTTCTGAACTCCGTTTCCACTTTATCGGCCAGGCTGAGGCTATTATTGAGGTAGGCTTTTTGCATCAGGTTAAACATCATGTAGGATTCCGGAGATTGGGGATCAAAGCCCTCATAATTGATCTCGTAGTCATCTTCAAGCAAGATCACGGAGTTTTCCCTTTTTACATAATCAAAATTTCTGGAAAGATCACTGGTCCCCATCACAAAAGTCTCTGTGCCGTAAGGGCCAGTGGATTTCACGGCATTACAATGCACAGAGACAAATAAATCCGCCCTGTTTCGGTTGGCGACATTGGCCCTTTCCTTCAGCTCAATAAAAGTATCTGTCTTTCTGGTGTAGATCACTTCCACATCCGGCATTAGGTCTTCAATGTACTTACCTACCTGAAGCGCCACTTTAAGTGCCACATCCTTTTCCCTGGACATTTTGCCTATGGTACCGGGGTCCTTGCCTCCGTGGCCTGCGTCAATTACCACCCTTCTGAGTTTAAACTCAGGTCTTTTCTCTCCGGAGGGGATAAATCCCGTGAAAAGCAGGGAAAAAGTAAGCCCGGAAATAATGAGAATATTTTTTAACTTGGTTCGTTTCATACTAGGTAATAACGTTAACTTTACGCAAAATTTATAAATTTTTGAAGCAAACAGAAATTATCCGTGCACAATATTAAGCTCGTATTTATTTCTATATTCTTGCTCCAAAGCTTAACCTGGCCACTGTTTGGACAAGAACCTGGAAATAGGCCCTCGGAGAATATGCTTACTGCACCGGATACCTTGCTCAACCCTGAGGTTCTACCCGATACTTTATTGCCTGTCCTGCCTGACTCTATCCTAATCGTCACAGAAGAGGACCTGCTTGCCGATACCACCAAGACTCTGCCAAAAGGAGACATTGAAACGGTGATCAATTACTATGCGGAGGACAGTATTATATCTGATTTTTCAGAAAATAAAGTATTCCTCTATAAAGACGCCTGGTTTGAATATGGCAATATCCGTCTGGATGCAGATTATATCGTCATAGATTGGGAAAAAAGTGAACTCTACGCATCTGGCCTCAAGGACACCACAGGAGTGGTGCAGGGGGCACCGGTATTCAAGGAGGGGCAAAGCATTTATGAGATCCGTAAGGATATGCGGTATAATTTCAAAACTTCCAAAGCCATCATCACCGATGTGGTCACCCAGCAGGACGAAGGCTTGCTGAGGGGTGAGAAAGTAAAGAAAGGCAGTGATGGAAGCATTTACCTTAACAAGGGTTTTTATACCACATGTGACCTGGTAGAGCCGCATTGGCATATTTCCTCCTCCAAAATAAAATCCGTGCGGGGGAAGCACGTGATTTCCGGCCCGTTTAACTTGTACTTTAACAATATCCCCACACCACTTGGCTTGCCATTTGGGATTATCCCGGACACGCCGGAGGAAAAAACCTCGGGCATTCTCTTTCCCTCTTATGGGCAGGAAAGGGTTCGGGGGTTTTTCCTCAGGGATTTTGGCTATTATTTTGCGTTGAACGACTATGTGCACACTCAAGTGACAGGGGAAGTTTTCAGCCTTGGAGGCTATGGGGCCAAATGGGGGACGGTGTACAATAAACGGTACCGCTTTAAGGGGGGATTTAACATAGATTTTCAGAAGTTTGAAAGCCCGGAAACCGCCGAGGTACCCGTAGAGTACGATGCCTTCTGGCTCAGGTGGAACCATACGCCGGAATCGCGAGGCAATTCCCGCTTTTCGGCCTCGGCAAATTTTGGCACCAAGTCCTATAATGACAACATCCTCAATCCCGGCAATTTTCAACAGAACATGAATTCGGATTTTTCATCTAATATTGCCTACAGTAAGACCTTTGCAGGAACCCCCTTTAGCATGTCGGCCAACTTAAGGCATTCCCAAAACCAGGTGACCGATGAAGTGAACTTGCTACTGCCCGATGTGGCCGTGAACATGAACCGGCAAAACCCCTTCCGGAACATAAGCTTTGAACCATTGAAGACCCTGAACATCGCCTGGAACTTCAACGCTCAAAACTCCATTAACAACAGGGTGACCACTGAATTCGGGGTGGACCCAAACCTGATGCAGCAGATTGAGGAGTTTGGGCAGCCCGGTGCTCCGGAGGTGATTCCCTTTACCTTTGCCAATTTGCCCCAATTGATCAGGGAGGCAGACAATGGCATGCGGCACACCGTCCCCATTTCCTCTAATTTCACACTTTTCCGTTTTTTTACAGGCACAGCATCTCTCAACTGGACCGAATTGTGGTATTTTGACAGGATCAATTATTACTACAATCCCAATGAGGATAGGTTGGACCAGATATTGGAACCAGGGTTCAACAGGGTGGGCTTTTACAACAGTTCCTTCAACATGTCCACCAATATTTATGGGTTTTACACCTTTAAAAAGGGGGCAAAAATAGAGGCCATCCGCCACCACATGCAGCCTACTTTTGGTTTTACTTCCACACCGGACTTTTCCGATCCCCGGTACGGGTTTTATCAGGAAGTGCAGACCGATGCACAGGGGAACACCCGCCGAATGTCCAGGTACCAGGGATTTATATATGGGGGCGCACCTATGGGAGAGGCCAAAGCATTGAGTATCAATATCAGGAATGTGGTAGAAGCAAAAGTACGGATGGAAAGTGATACCGCAGAGGTGGAAACGAAAAAAGTGCCCATCCTTCAAACCTTAAATGTGGCCACCAACTATAATTTTGCTGTCGATTCCTTTAACCTGGCACCCATTAACTTGAATACCAGGACCTCACTTTTTGAAAATAAGATTTCCGTGTTCATGAGTGCCAATCTGGATCCTTATGCCACCGGAACTTTTAGGCAGGGGGAAAGGGAAGTGACCCGAAGGGTCAATGACTTTGCGTTCAGAAGAGGTCAGGGATTGGGCACCATTAGAAGCGCCACCTTAAACCTGAATGGCAGTATTAACCCCAGCCAAACCGAGAAATCCCCGGGGGAAGTCCGCGACGAACTTACCAACGACTACCTCAACCAAGGTGGTCAGATGAATGAGTTTGTGGAAAATGAAATCGATAGAATCGCTAATGACCCCAGCCAATATATAGACTGGTCCATTCCCTGGAACATGACCTTTGGCTATAACCTTAGCTACAACAGGGGAACCAGAGGTAACACGAATATCACACAAGCAATCAATATTTCGGGGGACCTTAGCCTCTCGGACAAATGGAAGATCAACTTTAATTCCGGTTATGATGTTGCTGCCAACCGGATCACACAGACCATGATAGGGATCGCCAGGGATCTTCATTGTTGGCAGATGAACGTTAACTGGGTGCCATTTGGGAGGTTTACTTCTTACAATATCGACATACGGGTAAAATCCAATATACTCCGGGATTTAAAAGTTTCGAGGAGAAGGTCATTCTTCGATAGCTTCTGATTTTTACCTTAACTTAAATAGTAGGCAGTGAATTTTTGAGTAGCCACTCTTTAGGCCATGTGCTTTAAATATGTTTCCTGCTGATAGGCATGGTCATGCATCTAGGGCCACCTAATCCTCTGCATAATTCAGAAGAGGGTATTTCCAGTACTTCTACTCCCCTATCCCTGAGGGCACGATTGGTATGTTTGTTCCGGTTATAAGAGATCACCTTTCTTGGGGCGATAGTAATGACGTTTGCCCCATCGTACCACTGCTCTCGGAGAGCATGGTCGGTTTTTTCACTTCCATATTGGATGGTTTGGAGGTGGGGGATTTCATCTTTTAGCACTTGGAGCAAGCCGTCCTTAATAATGCTTCTCTTAATATTGGTTTTGTCACCGTTTCCATTCTTGTAGCGATACACCGATAGTCCTTTTACAGCATTGAGCGCATCCGGATAGGTCAATACCAGATTTTCGTCCAAAATAGTAAACACCGTGTCCAGGTGCATGAAGTTTCTCTTTTTCGGAAGTTCCACTTCATATACCCTTTCCACTGTACCTTCTGCAATCAGTCTTTTGGCCAGATGGTAAACGGCTTTTTCATCTGTACGCTCAGTATGACCTATGGCCACTGCCTTTGGGGAAAGGATAATGATGTCCCCCCCTTCCAGAGAGGCCGGGTTGTCATGTCCATCCAGGGGAAAAACCTTTGTAGCCCTCCCTTGAAACCTGGGGTGAACTTCAAATATTTTACGAACCATATTCGCCTCCCGTTGCCGGCCTTCCATTTTCATGCTCGAAAACACCATTCCGGCTGGGGTTACTGCGGCAGTATCCCGCTGGAAATACAGGTTAGGAGTGGGGGGAATGAGATAGGCTACCTCCATCAGTTCCCCACACTTAATATTAGGGCATTTTCTTTTGGCCTCATGAACTTTTATGCCGCACACCAGTGACTGGGCGCATTCATAGTTGGAAAAAGTGGCTATTAACTCCTCGGCAAGATGGGACATTTCCGCCCCTGCTAGTGCATGCCTCATCATTTGCAAGAGCACTTCGTTATCCGTGAGAATGTCCATCAATAGATCCCGGAAATAAAGCACCTCGGACCCGGACCCTTGTTTGATGGCTTGGGTAAACTGATCATGTTCCCTTTGCATTTCTTCCAAATAGGGCACATCTTCAAAAAGTAAAAGTTTTTTATTATAGGGAGTAAGTCGGTCAATTTCACGCCCGGGCCTATGCATCAAGACCTCTTTTAATGTGCCATATTCTGAATTAATTCTTAAATCCATACCCTTATTCTAAAATTCCCTGATAACAAAGCCTGGCTTCTCCCCAGATGTTGCCAATTAAATATAAGTAATACACCAGGTTTTTATAAGGGTTTTAAAAAAAATTCTAAAGATTTCACCAATTTTTATTCAAGCAGAAATAGGTAGGAAAAAATCAACCCGGCTTCAGCTTGTTAGGCCTCTTGATCAGGTTAAGGACAAATCCATCTTAACCTAGGTTTTTGATTCAGAAACTATTCGATTTAGAAGAATGGGTTAACCCCCTTTTTCCAAATCCAGGATTTCCCGGATTTTGTTTGCTTCTTCCATGTCCTTATACAGTCCATCGTAATCCTCAGAAGCTATTTTGTCCCTAAAATTGCGCATGTTTTCAATATAGGCATCCATGGCATCGATCAGGTTTTTCTTATTTTCCACAAATATGGGGGACCACATGGCAGGGGAGCTTTTGGAAAGCCTAACTGTTGACGCAAAACCACTTCCGGCCATATCGAAAATATTTTTTTCGTCCTGCATTTTGTCCAGTACCGTCTTGCCCAGCATAAAGGAGGTGGCATGTGAGAGATGTGAAACAAATGCCAAATGCAAGTCATGTTCCATGGGATCCATGAAACGTAGCTTCATATTCAGCACTTCAAAAAGCTCATAGGCCATGCCCTTCAAATGCACATCCGTTTGCTCCATCTCACAGATGATCAGTACTTTTCCATCCAAGAGCTTTTCAAAGGCGGCCTTGGGACCTGAATTTTCAGTGCCGGCAATGGGGTGGGCGGAAAGGTAATTCTTTCTTTTGGGGTGCTGAGCGGCTTTTTTGCATAGCTCTCCTTTGGTAGAGCCAAAATCCATGACCAAAGTCTTGTCCCCGGTGCTCTCAAGGGTCTGAATTAAAAGGTCTGCAAGGGTGTCCACTGGCGTAGCCAGCACTACTACATCCGTGTCCGGGTCAGGTTGCTCCCTGGCCACACTGATCAAACCTAGCTCCTGCGCCTGTTGGAGATGTTCAGGGTTTTGATCGTACCCGGAGATGATCAAATCAGGTCGTTTTTTCTTCAATGCAAGGGCAAAAGAGCCCCCTAACAAACCTAAACCGATCACGTGTATTTTTTTCATAGGGATATCTATTTAAGTTTTATATTCTGTTTATGGCCTCTTCAATGCGAGGTTCAGGAACACAGAGCGAGAAACGTATATAACCCTCTCCCTGGCTCCCAAAGATAAAACCTGGGGTGACGAAGATATGTTTCTCATACAATAATTCATCTACCATTTCACTTGCAGAGATTGCTAAGGGAACTTTTGTCCATACAAACATCCCCCCTGGCTGTTTTTTGATTTCTAGACCGATTTTGTCAGCCAATTTCCATACCAATTCCCTCCTTTTGCCATAAATCTGATTATTTTGATCAAACCAATCCCCACCCAACTCCAATGCAGCCCTGGCTCCTTCCTGTATACCCAGAAACATACCGGAATCCATATTACTTTTTACCCTTAAGACCGCTTGTATATAATCCTTATTCCCTGCAAGCATCCCTACTCTCCAGCCGGGAATGTTAAAGGATTTGCTGAGAGAGTTCAATTCCATGGCATATTCCAGGGCCCGGGCTTGAGATAGGATGCTTAAGGGATCCGGATATAAAATGTGACTATAAGGGTTATCATTGACCAAAAGGAACTGGTGGGTCTTTGCCAAATCTATTAATCTTTGGAACACCTCTTTGGAACCCGGGGCGCCGGTGGGCATATGAGGATAGTTCACCCACATCAGCTTCACCCTTGACAGGTCTTGTTTTTCCAATGCCTCAAAATCCGGAGCCCAATTTTTGGATGCTTTCAGGTCATAATATACAGGAATTGCCTTTACCAGACGTGTGACTGAATGGTAGGTGGGGTAACCTGGGTTGGGGATCAACACCTCGTCGCCTTCGTCCAAAAATGCCATGGAAATATGCATGATGCCTTCCTTGGAACCTATCAGGGGAAGGATTTCTCCCTCGGGATTTAACTGTACGCCATAGGTGGTTTTGTAATATTTGGCAAAGGACTTCCTTAATGAGGGTGTGCCAATGTAAGATTGGTATCCATGGCTGTTGCTTTGGTCGGCACATTGCTTAAGTGCCTGGATCACTGTATGGTCCGGGGGCAGATCCGGACTGCCAATCCCCATGTTGATGATATCCTTTCCCTGATCCCGAAGTTGCTGTACTTCCTTCAGTTTGGTGCTGAAATAATATTCTTTTACCTCCCCAAGCCGCTTGGAAAACCCGATCATGATTTCATGTTTTTATATTCCCCAAATATTTTGACCTCACCTATGGATTGTTGGATATGAGCGATGGCCTCCTGATAGAGGTCATAATTTTCAATCAAGGTGTCGATAAAAAAGGCATATTCCCAAGGCTTATTGATCACGGGTAGGGACTGTATCTTGGTAAGGTCCAAGTCATGCTCACTCATTAAGGTCAAGAGCTTGGCCAGTGCTCCTTTTTGATTATGAAGGGTGATCTTTAAAGAGGCCTTATTGGGGATTTCGGATGGATGCGGCTTTTCCTTTTGAAGAATGATAAATCTGGTAAAATTATTTTTGACCGTTTGAATATCGGAAGCCAGTATTTCCAAACCGTAATACTGAGCAGCTTTTGCACTTGCAATGGCGCCAATTCCCTTTTTGGCCTCTTCTGAAATCACCTTTGCCACATGGGCAGTATCGGTGTCGTCCATCAGCTGAATGTGGGGATATTGACTGAAAAATGTCTTGCATTGCAGCAGTGCCATGGGATGTGACCTCACTTGTACGATCTCAGAGAGTTTTTGTCCGGGCAAGGCCATGAGGTTATGAGAAATGGGCAGGTAGTATTCATCCCTAATGTACAGGTTATGCCTGTCGATGATATCGTAATTTGGCAGGATGGCTCCGGCAATAGAGTTTTCTATGGCCATAATGGCAAAATGAGACTCCTCCGCCCCTACTGACTTGGCTACTTCCTCAAAGGTATGAAAGCCGTCCACTGAAATGTTTTCCCCAAAATAGTTTTGAGCCACCTGATGGTGAAAAGACCCTGGCACCCCTTGTATGGCAATATGTAATTTATTGTGCTGCATTACTTTTTAAAGATAAAATAAACGGTTTTCACCAGCAGGACAATCGTATATAGCCCTTTCATTTTACGCCTTTTAACTTAGCGGGAAATATCTCAATTCCCATTCTGAGGTTGAATCCCAGCCAGGGCACAGTGTTCCCAGAAACTTGGATAGGATTTGTTCACCACTTCCGGTTCTTCTATTCCTACTTCCGCACGACTGGCTAACGGCATAAAGGCCATGGCCATTCTATGGTCGTCGTAGGTATGTATGTCCACCTTATGGGGGATTTTGCTTGCGGGTTTCACGGTAAAAACCCCATTTTCGCTCTCCTCCAGCCCGGCATTTATTTTGGCAAGTTCCTGTTGCAATGCGTAAATACGGTCTGTTTCCTTTATCCGTAGGCTTTCCAAGCCAGTAAAAGCACAAGGCTGACCAATCAATGCACAAGTTACGGCCACGGTCTGAGCCAAGTCTGGACAGTGGGTGAAATCTATGTGTGAAATGCCCTCTACCGGCTTTTTCCTTAGGCGGATTCCATCTTCCTCAAAATTACTTTCCACTCCCAGTTTGTCCATAATAGTCATGATGGCACTGTCACCTTGAAGGCTGTTAGATTTTAGTCCTAACAGTTTAAGTTCGCCTTCCCTGGCACAGGCAAGTAGACTAAACCAATAGCTGGCTCCCGACCAGTCGCTCTCCACAGCAAATTGGGTAGGCTTATAGGCCTGTGAAGGTACATGAATAAGGTTCTCCTCAAAAGTAGATGCCACTCCAAAAGCTTTCATAAGTTCAAGTGTCATCTCTATGTATGTTCTTGAACCAATTTTACCCGTCAGTTCCATACTAAGGCCCTTGGGCAAAAGCGGCGCATTCATGAGAACGGCAGAGATAAACTGGCTGCTCACGTCTCCCCTGATCTGTATGCGATCCGTTAATTGCCGCTCAAAACCTTGGGTTTTTAAAGGTGGAAACCCCTCTTTTCCCAAATAGGCGATGTTTGCTCCGATTTCCCTGAGTGCATCCACTAGTATGCCTATGGGCCTTTCACACATTCTGGGAGTCCCCGTAAGGGTTTTGCGTTTGTTGTTCAAGGCCGAATAGGCGGTAAGGAACCTCATGGTAGTGCCCGCATCCAGTACGTCCAAGATACTGGGATCTTCCTTCAGCAGGCGTATCATGGTCTGAGTGTCTCTAGCTTCGGATAAATTTGTGATCTTGTTTTCGCCTTCCGTGAGGGCATCGATGATCAATGCCCTATTGCTTTCACTTTTTGAAGAAGGGAGTGGTAGGATGATCCTTCCCAAAATATCCACTTTTGGCAAAGTGAGGGTTTTCATCTGTTTATAATTTGTTTTTCAGCGGTCAGATGGAATCTCGCTTTGATAATCATCCCTCTGTGTGAGGTTCTCCTCATGCTCGATTTCATGTGTTTATAATTGATTTTTATTTG
>PXCO01000226.1 GCA_003565295.1 Cyclobacteriaceae bacterium | reverse complement strand
TAGAGCCCTACATCCGGTTCAAGGGAGAAGTAGGAGAGCAGGCTACCATGTTTTTTCTGGATCCCAGTGGGAATGCCTTGGAGTTTAAATCCTTTCAGGATCCGGATCAAATTTTTGCTTCATAAATTCAACTTTTGGATTGATTTTAGGAAATCATTTCTTTGGGAAACCTTTCTTATGCTCACCTAACTATGATTTAAAATAGGCCAAGCAAATCAATTCTTGGAGATCTAAACATATAAAAACTTTAATTGTCTTTTAAAACCAAATAGAAAACAAATACAATTAGGTGATACTTAAGGCAAGAGCAAACAGCCTCTGGATCCCAAGAGGAATTTAAAACCTGAATAGATTTTTCAATTATCTTTAAGATATTTCCGGAGTAAATTCTGATTATATGAAGCCGTTACCAATACTTAAGTTCCTGATACTTTTTTTGACTTCCATTTGGCTCTATTCCTGCCAAGCTGATAAGGCAAAATCTCCTCCCAATATTGTTTTCATCTTAGCCGATGACCTGGGTTGGGCGGATGTGGGTTATCAGGGTCACCCCTTGCACGAAACCCCCTATCTGGATCAATTGGCCAAGGAAGGATTGGTGTTGAACCGCTTTTACCCCACAGCCGCCAATTGTGCCCCTTCCAGGGCAGGTATGCTCACTGGCATGTACGGGCCCCGGCACCATGTGTATCTTCCTCAGGGTTATGCCAGAGAAGGGAATGTGGAAAATATGCGTTGGAAAGTCCCGACCTTCGGGGAGGACAGCACCTATCAGACTTTTCAGGTGAATATCAATCATGTGGATCCTGCTGCAATTTCTCTGGCAGAAATGCTTGAAGAGGCCGGGTATGTGACTGCCAGATTGGGGAAATGGCATATAGGAGATGACAATCAGGGATTTCATTATAATTCTTCTGCGGGGATTTTGGGAGAATATTCCAATAAGGGCGGCAAAGAGGAAAGGTATTATAACGATACCACAGTGGCCAGAAAACTCACGGATGCTGCTTTGGATATTATGGAAAAATATAAAGATTCTCCTTTTTTTATTTATTTGTCTCATTGGGAAGTCCATACGCCAATGGCCGCCCGGGAAGACAGGGTCAACTTTTACCGGGAAAAGATTGAGGACAGGGATTTGCAGGACTTCGACCCGGTTTATGCTGCTGAAGTGGAGCAATTGGATAAAAGTGTGGGAAGGGTGATGAAGAAACTGGAAGAACTGGGAATTGAGGACAACACTTTGCTGATCTTTACCTCTGATAATGGTGGTTTAATGCGCCTAACCAACAATTACCCACTAAGGGCAGGGAAGGGAACGTTCTATGAAGGAGGTATTCGGGTACCTGCGGTAGCACGCTGGCCCAAAGTAATTAAACCTGGTTCCAGCTCCGAATTTCCCGTATCGGGTGTGGACTTGATGCCCACCTTTTCGGAGATTGCCGGAGTTCCACCCCCTTCAGAACAACCTGTAGACGGCATTTCCATCCTCCCCTTATTCAAGGGAGAACCTCTGCCCGAAAGACCTATTTATTTTCACTTTCCATTATACCTGGAAGGGCAGGGGGATGAGCGGGTTCTTCCCATTTATGGAAGCCAGGAGGGACATTGGAGGGCCGTGCCTTCTAGCGTAGTAATTCAGGATGATTGGAAATTGATCCACTATTATGAGTATGATAGCTACGAACTCTTTAACTTGAAAGATGACCTGTCCGAGACAAAGGATATATTTGAACAGGAAGAAGAACAAGCAAGCATACTAAGGGACTCCCTGTGGCAATGGGTGGACAAAACCCATGCCCCGGTACCGAAAATCCCTAATAAGGCTTTTCAGTCCTTAAGGCCTAAATAGGACTCTGAGAGATATAGTGAAGTAAGGATGGCAGCTGTGGTAATTATCCTCTACTCTTACTGAAATAGTTTCTTTTGTGTAGAATAATTTGGTATTTGGGGCATTCTTAAGCAATTTTAGGGTGGTTTGATTGCCATTAACAATACACCCATACATAATGACCAACCTTTCTTTTACAAACGTCATCGTTATCCCTTTTCTGACCATCATTTGGCTTACCTTTTCTTGCAGCCCGTCTGAAGAGAATAAGGAGGAAAGAAGGGATTCCAGAAAACTTGAGAAACTAGACCAAGCTGAAAAACCAAGAAATGTGATTTTCATACTTAGTGATGACCACAGGTATGATTTTATGGGATTTACAGGGAAGGTACCATGGCTGGAAACGCCCAATATGGACAAGATGGCGGCTAAAGGTGCCCATTTTCCAAACGCCTTTGTGACCACATCCCTTTGTTCCCCGAGTAGGGCATCCATTCTTACCGGGCTGTTTTCCCATTCCCACACCGTAGTGGATAACCATGCTCCGGTGCCCGATAATTTGGTTTTCTTTCCTGAATATCTTCAGGAAGGAGGTTATGAGACGGCCTTCTTTGGAAAATGGCACATGGGCTCAGACACAGATGAACCCAGACCAGGGTTTGACCATTGGGAAAGTTTCAGGGGGCAGGGTGTCTATTATGACCCCACCCTAAACATCAATGGAGAGCACGTCTCATATGGGGATAGTACATACATCACAGATTTGCTTACAGAGCATGCCCTGGACTGGCTGAAGCAAAGGGAAAGCGACAAACCCTATTTTCTGTATCTCTCACATAAGGCGGTACATGCTGAATTTGCCCCGGCTAAGCGCCATTTTCAACAATATGAGAATGAAGAACTCGTAATCCCGCCTTCCTTTTACACTTCTGCTCCCCAGGTTAGGGGCAAAAGAATGGATGGAAGCCAGACCTTGGATAGGGAAGGCCCGGGACCGGAACCCTATTCAGGGGAGGAGTATTATGGTGAAGGGAGGATGCCAGACTGGCAAAAAATGCAGCGGGAAGGCTGGCATGGGGTAGACTATATGTACCATGGCCGAATGGATTTTGGGGAGTTTTTCCGGAGGTACTGTGAAACCTTGCTTGGAGTGGACCAAAGCATTGGTGCTGTGCTGGACTACCTGGAAGAGGTGGGGGAGCTGGAATCCACCATGGTGATCTATATGGGGGACAATGGTTTTTCTTTTGGAGAACATGGGCTAATCGATAAAAGGCACTTCTATGAAGAGTCGGTAAAAGTACCATTTCTCGTGCATTGCCCTGAACTTTTCGAATCCGGCAAAACCATTGACAAAATGGTTCAAAATATTGACATAGCTCCCACGGTATTGGAACTGGCAGGCCTTAAGACCCCGGAACATATGCACGGGTTGTCCTTTGTCCCCTTGCTCCATGGAGATGAATCAAATTGGAGGGATAGAATCTTCTATGAGTATTATTGGGAATATGACTACCCCCATACTCCTACCATGCATGGGGTGCGTACAGATCAGTATAAATACATTAGGTATCATGGCATTTGGGATACAAACGAATTTTATGATCTACTGGAAGACCCTTATGAAATGAATAACCTGATTGGCAGCCCTGAACACCAGGATATTATCAAAGAATTGGCACATGAGATTTATGACTGGCTGGAAGGTACTGACGGCATGCAAATACCTCTGAAGAGAACGGTAAAAAACAGATCTGGGGATCACCGTAATCCAGGAGTGTTCTAATGTATGCCGACAATTTCATTTTCCATTGTCATACTGATTCTGGGACTAAAAAAACTCAATTATCATAACTTATTTAACATCAATAAAACCCATTAAACCATGAAAGTTACCTGTACATCGCTCTTTATCTTCTGCTTTCTAATTGGTTTTGCTTATGCTCATATGGGGGCCACAGATCCTGGTCCTTCCAAAGCGACCCATGAAGAAGTCCACAAATACCTTTATGTTGCTGTTCCGGGCATTAGGAATTATCTTGGCTATGGTGGGCATGGACTGCTGGTTTTTGACATGCAGGACAATCATAAGTTTGTAAAAAGAATACCCACTAGGGGGTTTATGAAGAATGGCAAACCTTCGAATGTAAAAGGGATAGCGGTTAGTATTCCCCTGAATAGCCTATACATCAGTACGCTGGAAGGGTTGCAACGAATAGACCTGGAAACGGAGGAGCTGGTATGGGAAAAAACCTATGAAGGCGGAGCCGACCGAATGTCCATTTCACCGGACGGCAAGGTAATGTATATGCCCTCCCTGGAAAAGGATTTTTGGAATGTGGTGGACTGTGAAACCGGTGAGTTGATCAAAAAAATCGATGTGGTACAACGGGCACATAACACCATTTATGGCCCCTCAGGAAAAAAGGTATATATGGGCGACATCGCTTCTCCTTTGTTGCATGTTGCCGAAACGGAAGAGCACAATATCGTGCAAAAGATTGGCCCTTTTTCCAACGGCATCCGGCCTTTTACCATCAACAGTAAAGAAACCCTGGCTTTTGTGAATGTGGATGACTTGTTGGGGTTTGAGGTGGGAGACCTTGAAACAGGGGAGGTCATTGCGCAGGTAATCGTAGAAGGGTGGGACAAGGGTCCGGTGAGAAGGCACGGCAATCCAAGTCACGGGGTAGGGCTTACTCCAGACGAAAAGGAGGTGTGGGTGTGTGATGGGCACAATATGCGAATGCACGTTTTCAGTGCAGATGCACCCTATCAGCAACTCACCACCATACCTTTGCAAGACATGCCGGGATGGATTACTTTTAGCCTGGATGGAGCTTATGCCTACCCATCAAGTGGAGAGGTAATCGATGTGGAAACCCGGGAAATCCTACATTTGCTCAAAGACGAGCATCACAACTACGTGGCCAGCGAAAAAATGATTGAGGTACACATGCAGAATGGAAAAGCCATCAAGGCAGGTGACCAATTTGGACTAGGAAGAAAACCATGATGAGAAAGAGAATGCATTTATCCATAGAAAGTGATATTGAAATTGAATCGAAGGAAAGGCGGGCATTTTTGAAAGCCGGGGCATTATTTTTAGGGGGGATGTGGCTTTTTCCTGCCCTAGAAGTAAAGGGAAGCGGGAACAAACAGGAATTTATGGATGATTTGCCTTGGTTTCAGCAACCCCTTCGGATTATGCATACGGTCTTGAGAGAGACGGATGCAGAGGAATATGACGTGGATGTTGTGACCAATTATGTATTAAAGTCCGGTGCCAATGCCCTTTGTGTAAATGCAGGAGGGATCACTGATTTTTGGCAAAACCCATTATCGGCAGCAAACATCAATCCTTTTTTGAAAGGTAGAGATATCCTTAAGGAAATCAGTGCAGCATGTAAGGCAAAAGGAATTCGCATCATGGGCAGGGTGGATTTTAGAGGCGTGGTGCCTGAGGTTTACGAACGCCACCCGGACTGGTTTGCCAAAAACCAGGACCAGACCCCCATGATGATGACCTATACCAGGCCACACCTTCATATCGCCTGCTATAGCACCCCATACAGGAATGATTATGCCAATGAATATGTAGCAAAAATCATTGAGGACTATAATTTGGATGGCATTTGGCACAATAGTCCGGGGTATGATGGTATCTGTTATTGCTCTTATTGTCAAGATGCGTACAGGGATTATAATGGGAAAAAGCTGCCTGCTTTGGGAAGTTCTTCCCCAGAAGAACTAGATGCCTACATGGGATGGAAAAGGTTGGCCGCAGATGCTTATATGGACAGGTTGAAAGGCACTATCAAATCTTTTGGGGACGATAAAGTGTATACCGCTGAGGTATTCAGCATGTATGAGGTGGGAAGAAGGGTAAATAATGGCATTGATTTAAAAAATGCATTCGACCACTTTGACATTCTGGTGAGCGTGGCCTTTCTCACCGAAAATACCGACCATATTCATTATGAGGACTACAATTATGCCCAATCCATCATTAAATTTCTTAAATCGGTGGCTCCTGAAAGAGAAGCCGTGGTAATGTATGGAGGGAATGGCACTTCACACAGGTTGGTAATAGAGCCCTCGCTTGATGTGAAGATTTGGCTATGGGAAATCTTGTCTGCTGGAGGTAGATTTTGGAACTGCTACTTTACCAACGTTCCGCCCATTGCCTATGATACCCGAAATGCCTTTGTGGAGTCGGATGCCAATCACTTTGTGAAGGAGCATAGGGAGTTATTGGCGCAACATGTGCCTGTTTCCCGCATAGGGATTTATTATTCCAATGCTACACGTCTGCATTATCGAAATGATCTGGAAGAGGAAGAAAGTTTTGGGGATGCCATCAAGGGCATGGAGGCTGTGTTGATTGAAAACCATATTCCGCATGACTTTATTTTAGCGGAGCAGGTAACTGCTGAAAAACTCAACGACTACCACCTGGTGTTACTCCCCAATGTTCAGTGTATGTCGGACAAAGAGATCCAATTTTTGAGGGAATATGTGAATCAAGGGGGAAAGGTAGTGGCCACTTATGCCACTAGCCTCTTAGATGAAAAGGGTGAGCCTAGGAGTAATTTCGGCCTTTCTAAGGAATTTGGGGTTGAATTTGAAGGAGAAAGGTGGAATACCAGAAAGGATAATTACCAATACATCGCTGCAGCCACTCACCCTTTGGTGGCAGAAGATGCAGCAAAAACCCAGCTTTTACATCAATATGCCTATACACTGAAAACCAGGCCTCATTCCTCGGCAAGGGTCATTTGCAATGCCGTACCCACTGTGCATAACCAACCCCCTGACAAGGCCTGGGTAGAACAACTTTCCAGTGAGTTTCCCACTATTGTGGAAAATGAATACGGAAGGGGCAAAGTTATTTATTTTGCCAATCAGCCTGACGTGACTGTACATAAAATGGGGCATGGGGATGCCCGAAATCTACTTTTTAGAGCGCTGAAGCATTTGGTGGGAGAAGAAAACCTGCCAAAAACCAATGCGCCGGCATCGGTGCATATGGGTTGGACCAGATCCACCAGGGAGCCCGGTAAGTATGTATTTTCTTTGGTCAATACCACCTCCGGGCCAAAGCGACCTACAAGGGAACTGATACCGGTGCACCAATTAACCTTCAGACTACCTTTTCCGGGGCAGCATCTTCAAGATCATAAGGTGCTGAGGCAGCAAAGTGATATTAAAGTATCCGCAGAGCCGGGTTATGTGATCATTGAGATAGATAAACTGAAGGATTTTTTGGCTGTTTATCTGGAAACCCAATACACCTGATATGAAGAAGTTTATTTTGGCATGCCTGGGAATTTTCACCTTTAGCTTCGCTGCCCTTTCCCAGGTGGAGTTGGCCTTGGAGTATCGTTCGGGACCAATCGCTCATGGTGTGGAGGCGTTAAGGGAGGCGTTGGTGAGGAGGGGAGAAACCCTCAGGTTGCTTAGCCCTTCCCACTCGCAAACTGGTGCTAATATTCATGTACAACTGCTGGACGATGGGCCTGATAGGAAGGGTATCCGGGAAGAGGGGTATAGACTAACAAATGAAGGAGGAAACCTTCAAATTCAAGCTATAGATGAAGTTGGGGTCATGTATGCCCTACATCAAATTTCCGAGGAACTGAGTTTTGGCACAAAACTGTCCGAGATTAACAGTCATAATGTGAACCCTACCATGGAGTACAGAATTATTAAATTCAACCTACCATGGTCGCCTTATCGGGATAGCGAAGCCACCCGGATACATACTCAGGTCTGCAGGGACCTTGGATTTTGGGAGCGGTTTTTGGACATGATGGTAGAAAACCGGCTTAACGTACTTTCCCTTTGGAACAACCACCCTTTCCCTTATATGGTGAAGACGGAGAATTTTCCCCTTGCCACCCCCTTTGATGAGGAAGAAATGGAGGAATGGAAAAACTTTTGGAATGGTCTATTTAGAATGGCCAAAGACAGGGGAATTCAAACTTTCATTGTTAATTGGAACATTGTGGTCTCCCCATCATTTGTGGAGGCCTATGGAGGGGAAGAATACAATGACCTTTCTGAAAAGGTAATAAATTACACACGGGAGTCCGTGACTACCCTGATCAACGAGTATCCCGATCTTACCGGTGTTGGTGTGACCTTGGCAGACTGGATGGGTACTTTTGATGAAAGAATGACCCCTGAAGAAAGAGAAGATTGGATAGAGAAAACCTTTGTGCAGGGAATGAAGGAGGCAGATAGGAAGGTTAAGTTCCTGCATAGGTCAGTATTGGCTGGTGACCCATTGGCGATGAGAAAGGTGTTGTCCCAAGCAGAGCTTGACGAACCTGCATTGGTCGAAATTAAGTTTAACTGGTCACATGGTCATTCTACCCCTGAACTGGCCATTACCCACGATTACCATTCCGGTGAATTGGACAAGAGATTTTGGGAGCCCATGCCAGAGGATTACCGTATTCAATGGATGATCCGAAACGAGGACTTTTTCATTCTCAGGTGGGGACAGCCCGATTTTGTCCGCCAGCACATCCAAAAAAATCACCACGAATATGTGAACGGATACTTTGTGGGGTCGGAGGGTTATATTCCGGCTTTGGACTATTCCCACCAACCTTCCCCCGATAAGACATGGCAGTACGGTTTTGAAAAGCAATGGATGTTTTACAAAACCTGGGGAAGGCTGCTGTATGATGAGCAGTTAACTGATGAATATTTTGAAAATGCCATTTCACTCAGGCTTGGTGATAGAAGGGGGAAGGCTCTACTAAAAGCCTATAAGTTGGCCAGCAATGTCCCAATGCGATTGGCTTCTTTTTACCGGGCCACCTGGGATTACACATTATATGCGGAAGGGTTTTTGGCCGCTGAGCCGTCAAATCATGAGGCGTTTTTTGATAAAAGCTCTCCATTTATTTCTATTGCAGAACTAGTGGAGCATCAGACCTTGGACCCAAATTTAATGTCCATTTCCGAATTTGTGAAAATCACTTTAGAGAATGAAGGTCGAGGGGATAGAATAACCCCTCTGGATTTAGCGGATTTAGCGGAGGAGGAGGCAAGGCATTTGATTAAATTGCTATCCTCCCTCCGTGATCGGCAGAATAAATACTCAGGGACATTAGGCTCAGAACTGGATGACATGGAAACCTGGGCTTATCTCGGCCTTTATTTTGCCGATAAGGTAAGGGCAGGGGTGGCTTGGGAGATGTTCCGTAAGGGGAATAAAATTGAAGAAAACAACAATGCCATACAATTATTGGAAAATTGTGTGGATCATTGGGATGAAGTGATCCGCTTGACCAAAGACAGGTACATGGAAGTCCCACACGTAAGCACAGAGCACTATGATGAAGAATTCACCTCCTTTTCTTGGGAGCAGTTTAGGCCTCAGGTGCTAAGGGACATTGAAATAGTAAAGGCATCAAAAGAATAACCAACAAAACAAATATATTACCTAACCTAACTGATCATTTTTGGAATTAATCAAATCTAAGTTATGAGTACGAGCAAGATCAACATCAAAAAAGAATTACTGGATCAATACAGTGACGTCTATACGCCCAAGTCCCTCTCCGCCTTGGATGCGTTGAGCCATTTCAACGAGGAGGTTCACCGCTTAATGCAACGTAGAATGGATAGAAGGGGGCAAAGGTTTCATCACAGAGAGCGCATTCAGTTTATGGATGAGAACAGCCTGATCCCTGGCACTGAGATACTTGTTTCCGATGCTCGGGAGGGTAAGTTCCGTGGCCAGGGGATTCCCGAGGGGCTGAAGCGGCAATGGATACAGGGCACCGGTCCTGGTGCAAAGCCCGGTGCCCCCTTGGAGAGCAGTATAAGGAACGTGGCCTATGCGCTGCTTTCCGGGGCAGATGGGTGGATGTTTGATGGGGAGGATGCCCTGGGGCAGACTGGCACCATGTCCCTGGACAACCAGCGGAACCTCAAGCTTGCCATTCACAACGATCCCCTGTTTTTGGAAGTGGCTGAAAAAGTGGCATCGCAGATGAATCAATGGTCGGAATCCTTTTTTGGCGAACCCAAAATAAGTGATTGGAAAGGGCAACTTTCCTTTACTACCAAGATTTTTCGTGCCCGGGGTCTTCACCTGGATGACAGGCACATTTCCGCCCAGGGTGGAGGGGGCTTTTCTGCCTCCATTGCCGACCTGGTACTTTACGTGGTGAACAACCACCGAGGTCTAATGGATGCTGGTGCCCCAGTGGTGCTGTATCTTCCCAAGATTCAAACAGCCGAGGAGGCGGCACTTTGGGACAGGATGATAAGCACGCTGGAAGCGCACTTGGGCTTGGAGGAAGGCACTGTTCGAACCTATGTGCTGGTGGAGCAACTAGAGGCGACCTACCAGCTTATGGAGATCAGGGCAGCATTAGGCCTCCACTTCGTGGGCTTCAACACCGGACGTTGGGACTACATCAACAGCGTCTCGGACGCAATGGCCTGGAACAGGGAATTTGTAAATCCCAACATAGAATCCGTGGGCATGACCTATGCTTACATGCGCAACTATGAAGACAGGGTACGCCGTGCGGTGAACACCCCCGACCAAGATGGTAATTTCGCACTCTGGCAGGGGGGCATGGAGCCAAACATTCCAGTAGGCTCGGAAGCAGGCGTCACCTCAAGCATGGAGAAGGCCGTTGCCGGGGCCGAGCGTGAACAACGCGAGGGTGCCAGTGGCAAATGGGTGGCGCACTGGAAGATGGTGCACATCGTACGCCCGGTCTGGGAGAAGGCCGGGGAAGACAACCAGGCGGGTCGCAAATTTCCACTCCTCACCTATACGCAACAAGATGCCGACGGGCTTGTAGCTCTTGAGCCCGCCCCTAGGACCATAAGAGGTGCCCGCAACCTGATCAGTGTGGCAGTGCAGTACGGCAACGCTTTCGGGCAGGGGATGCAGGCCGCCGCACTGAAACCCGCCGATTTTTTCGGGGACGATGATGTACTTTACCTTATGGAGGATATGGCTACCGGTGAGATCCGGCTGAGCATACTCTGGGAATGGGTGCACAAGGCCGCGGAACTCACCGAAGATGATAAAGAAACCGGGCTTAGTAAGGGTGATAAATTTACTCTGGACCAGTTCCGCAGCCTGCTTGAGGAGGAATACGAAAAACTGCTAAAGGCCTCCGATCGTGACGTACATGAGGACTCAAAGAAGACCACACTGCCCATAGCCAGGGAGATCGCTGAGGTGTACGTTTCAGAGGTGGTGAAAATCCCTTGGTTTATAGACTTGCTTAACATTAACTTGAACAATACAGACTTGAAAATCGCCAGAGAGCGCATTTCTATGTACCTGGAGAGGCTGAGGTCGGAGAACTACCGGATCACCGAAAATCTTGACCTTAAGGGTTAACCTTTAGACCAAAAAAACCAAATTACCATGTCCAGAGACCTTTTGTTCCTATTGGCCCTAATGCCCATACTGGTGGCCGCCGTCATGCTGGTAGGCTTCCGCCAGTCGGCCCGTCGCACCATGCCTGTGACCTTTCTCTTGACCGCTGCCGTGGCCCTGCTGTTTTGGGGCCAGGGGCTGGTAGAGGTGGCGGCTTCTTCCATACAGAGTTTGTTCATCACGTTCGACATCCTTTACATCGTGTTTGCGGCAATACTTCTGCTGAACCTGTTGAAGCATTCCGGTGGGGTAAGTGCAATCCGCGCAGGTTTTGCGGGGATCAGTCCCGACCGGCGGGTGCAGGTGATCATCATTGTGTGGTTGTTCGGTTCATTTATTGAGGGTGCAGCAGGCTTCGGGACACCGGCAGCTATCGTGGCTCCGCTGTTGGTGGCACTGGGTTTTCCCGCCTTGGCAGCAGTGATCCTGGGCATGATGGTGCAGAGCACGGCCGTGACTTTCGGCGCGGTGGGCACCCCAGTCTTGGTAGGGGTGCGGGGTGGGCTTGAAGGGCCTGTGATAGAGGGTGCGCTTTCGGCGCTGGGGCTTGGTTTCAGCGACCTGCTGGACATGGTGACGGCCAGGGCGGCAATGACACATGCGGTGGTGGGCACCTTGATGCCCTTTTTGATGGTGCTGATGCTGACGCGTTTTTTCGGCAAGAACAGGAGCTGGAAGGAAGGGTTGGAGATGTTCCCCTTTGCCTTGTTTGGTGGGCTCTGTTTCACAGTTCCCTATGCACTCACTGGGGTTTTTCTAGGGCCTGAGTTTCCCAGCTTGTTGGGTTCTCTGGTGGGGCTTTCCATCGTGGTGACAGCTGCCAAGCGCGGCTTTCTGCTCCCGGATAAGTCTTGGGAGCTGGAGGCCAGGGAAAACTGGCCCTCGGAGTGGCTGGGAACCCTGTCTTTTTCAGTGGAAGAAAACGGCAAGAGGGTGCCCTTGTGGAAGGCCTGGTTCCCTTATTTCCTACTTGCGGTATTGTTGGTGTTGAGCCGATTGCCACAGCTACCCTTCCGTGGGCTACTCACAAGTATATCGGTGGGTTATGCTGAAATACTGGGCACTCCCATTTCTGCCGCTAGCACGCCATTGTACCTCCCCGGCAGCATCATGCTGCTGGTGTGCCTGGTGACGTTTTTCCTACACGGCATGCGGGGCAGAGAGGTGGCCCTGGCCCTGGGGGATAGTGGAAAGATGATCCTTAATGCCGGGGTGGTGCTGCTCTTTGCAGTAGCCATGGTGCGTGTGTATATCAATAGTGGTGAAAACGCCATAGGGCTTGAGGCAATGCCCATCCTGATGGCGGACTGGATGGCCGATCTTGTAGGTGGTGTTTATCCTGCGGTCGCCCCCAGCATTGGTGCCCTGGGAGCCTTCATAGCAGGCAGCAACACAGTAAGCAACTTGATGTTTAGTATGTTCCAGTACGGAGTGGCGGAAAGCCTTTCCATGCCCCCCACCTGGATATTGGCTCTGCAGGCCGTGGGTGCAGCAGCGGGAAACATGGTGGCTATCCACAACGTGGTGGCAGCCTCAGCTACGGTGGGGCTGTTGGGCAAGGAGGGGATGGTGCTGCGCAAGACAGTGTTCCCCACTATTTATTACCTGATAATCACTGGGTTGATCGGGCTATTGATGATCGGGTGGCTTGGTGTCACGGATGTCTTTATGGAATAGGTTGATTTGGCCTTAAAGATATTTCAGATTATCAATAATTTTGTTGATAATTTAAAATATCTATGTATTCATTGATAAAAATTGTTTATCAATAATTTTGTTGATAAATTACGGAATGATAGCTGTAATCACAGGAGATTTGATGCATTCACAGGAGTTGAGCCCTGAAAAATGGTTGCCGGACTTAAAGGCTATATTGGCAAAATGGGGTAACAACCCGGAGTATTGGGAAATTTACAGGGGAGATAGTTTCCAGTTAGTACTAGACCAGCCCTCGGAGTGCATAAATGCAACGGTTTTGCTGAAGTCCTGCATAAAAAGAATCAGGCCATTGGATCTTAGGATGGGTATTGGCATAGGAGAAAGAAGCTATGCGTCAGGAAAGGTCACCGAAAGCAATGGCAGTGCATTTGTCCGATCGGGAGAGACATTTGAAAGCCTGAAGAACCTAAAGCAGGAAATTGCCATAAAAAGTCCTTGGGAAGAATTGGATCAAATGATTAATATGGAGCTAAAGCTTGTTCAGACCATTTTACAGGGATGGACCTCCAATGCTGCCGAGGCGGTATTCCACAGCCTCAGCCAGCCTGATCTGTCCCAGGAGGAACAGGGAGCAAAATTAGGCATCACCCAACATGCCTTTAGCACGAGACTTAAAAGGGCTCATTTTGAGGTGATCCGTCAGTGGCTGGAGTATGCTTCCCAAAAAATCGCCATGCAAATATGATATTAGTCAAACTTTTGCTTGCCCATCTCATAGGGGATTTCTTTCTACAGCCGGACGCTTGGGTGAGGGCCAAGGAGCAGCATAAGTTAAGGGCTTATCAATTCTACCTACACATCACCATTCACGGAATATTAGCCTGGGTACTATTGGGACAGGTTGACCTGTGGCCCTATGCCCTGGCAATAGCATTGTCCCATGGATGTATTGATGGAATTAAGCTCTATGCCCAACACGAGGCCACCAAGAGAAGTTGGTTTTTTTGGGATCAGTTGGCGCATATGTTGGTGTTGTGCGTTACCTTTTATTTGCTTGTGGGTGGGGCTGAATGGGAGTTATTGAGCATATATCGTGAGAAATTATGGTTTGGAGGGACTTTAGCCCTCTTTTTAACCTTGCCAGCTTCCATATTGATCAAGATATTTATATCCAGATGGACTCCGCAGGCAGATGAAAAGGGAGAGACTGATTCATTGGAAGAGGCCGGGAAATACATTGGCATCTTTGAGCGCCTCTTTGTATTTGTATTCATCATCATTGGGAGGTACGAGGCCATAGGTTTCTTGGTGGCTGCTAAGTCGGTGTTTCGTTTTGGGGATCTAAGGCAGACCAGAGATAGGAAACTCACTGAATATATCCTAATCGGCACCCTGCTAAGTTTTGGATTGGCCATATTGTCCGGTTTAATCTACGTAAAAATATTACCATGGCTTTAAAGAAACACCTAGGTTGGTGGATAGGGGTATTGGCAAAAATTGCGGCAATCGCCACGATGGCGGTAATGTTCAGAGTGGGCATGCCCTTTCTCTGCCCCAATCCCCCAATCGCCCTCCAAATCAGCCAAAACCGATTTCAAAATATGGGAAAAACCAGCATTTCATCCATTATTGGAACCTACAAATCTGCCGTATCCAAACACGCTAATCGTCTCAGATTTGAAAATGGATGGCAATCTTTATTCCATGATCACATCATCCGAAACGTTGCTGAATACTATAGGATAACCAATTATATCCTAAAAAAACCCTGATAATTGGAAAGATGAAATCGAGCCTGTCCTGACGGCAGTCAGGGCATGACGAGCACGTCACACACTGGGATGCCCCCCCGATAGCTATCGGGGCTATCGGGGCGTTCCGAGATTCCCCCGAAGTCCG
>PXCO01000275.1 GCA_003565295.1 Cyclobacteriaceae bacterium | reverse complement strand
TGCTCAAGTCCAACCACCCCCAAAAATGTCATTCGCCCCAGACTGATCACCAACATGCACATGGGACCATCTTGCCCTGGATGCTACGCCTGCAGGACGAACTTGCCCCCAATCCAGTTGACTCCCGCGGAAGACGCTCAGCTTGTTCGCGAAGGTGTACTTCCTCCCATGAAGAAGGACGACTGAAGTTGCAACCATTCCCGCCACCGAACGAGTCGGTGCGGGTGGACGTTGAGATAATAATGAACACAATTTACTGGATCGGAATTTCCATCGCGGTTGTTGGAACGGTTATGATTTCATGTAGTCGATTCCTTGGACCATGGTTTTGCAGGCAGGCCAAGCGGTTCTGTAAACGGAATAAGCACGCTACGGGAATGTCATACCTATATAACGAGGAGGAGGCACCTCGGTTATTTCGCTTTTTAGGGGTCGTAAATATTGCTCAAGGACTTATAATAATCATTATTGGGTTAATCATAGGATGAAAATCTCAACCTTCAGTCGCACCGAACCGCAAGTACGCGGTCCGGTGGGCTGTGACGTTCTGCCAACAATAACCACGAGAAAACACGAGGGAAGATGAGTAGAAAGCGAAAATTCGTTCTTGCCGCTGCGACCATTACTACGGCGACAGCTTGGCCATTTAACCAACCCCATCCCCTCGGCATCGGAACCCTGGAACTCGACGACGGCACCCGGGTAAAAGGCTTTCTCTGCGAACCCGTCGGCCTCACCCACGCCCAAGACATCAGCAACTTCGGCGGCTGGCGAACCTTCCTCGCCAAGAAAACCTGACACAAATCTCACCTGAAATAATCCACCAGCCACTTTGGAAATGGGTGATAGGCTGAAACCGCGATGAACCTTTTCCGGTGTCGTTGTCGCATAGCATCCTTAACATACATAAGTATACTATACGTCAGTTTAAAGAGAAAACCAAAGGATTTTCGTCATAAAAGTATCGCTTTCAGTCCTTCAATCACTTAAAATCCTGAAAATGACTGTTCGTTCAATATAATGTCTGCAAAAAATTATGAAAAGCACTCTCTATCATCTGAATTCCAAAAGGGCGGAATGGATTCCGTTCCAGATTGAATCCACAAAAGAAAAAGCATCGGGCAAGGATGTATGGAAATTGTCCTTCACCAAGACACCATTTAAGGAAAATGGAAGGATTTGGGTTTGGGACAAGCATACGGATGAACAGAATCCATACCCTGCAAGACAGATGGTAATCCTGACTTTCGAGGACAATAATCCGGATGTATTGTATTGCGTTGTAGATCAGGTTTCCGAGATAGCGGAGAAGCTTCTCCAGGTTGAAAACTCACAAGCAGAACCAGAGGCTGGGGAGAACGCCTCGCGTCCCACACCCTGACCGTTCGACAGAAAAAACAAAATTCCATGAACCATATAACAAACATACTAATTAATTGTATCAACAAAGGTCTCTCGGGAAGCATCATCTTGACTAATGGAAGAACGCAACCCTTTACGCTTATAAAATCAATCGACGGAAGAACAGATACCGTTGAATATGTTCTCAACAACGATCCGAATTTTCATACGGTTTCGGGGTCGTCCATTTCCGACGTGAAAATTGACGGAGATTGTGGAGCATAGAATTTTCAGAGTTTCTCAACACTAACGACTGATAAAAAAATTCACATCTGGATTCGTTTAGTAATACCAAAGAGAAAGGAACAGTATGGCATACATGAACTACAATGGACCGGACGATGAAGATGAAGACGATCAGGAGGAAGAGTATGAGTGGAGCGTTGAAGAAGAATTGAGCGACGAAGACGAATACCCTCCTGAGAACTTCCCTGATTGCGACCCATAATTTGGACGCAAACCGTTAGTCGAACAAGGGAGTGGAGCAAACACCCTACCGCACGCTGTGCGGCATGGTGCAGCTCACTTTGAAGTTGGGCCGATGAACGCATGGAGACTCGCGACGTTTTGAACAAGCAACAAACACATAGCCCTGAGCAACAGAAGGTCGCTCGCCTTGTCGACTATCTGCTAAGGCTGGCGACACTGCGAACAAAGCTGATTCGCGACGTAGCCGACTATGAGAGGGTGCTTTGGGTTTCGACTGTTCCGCATGAACGGGGATGCTTCACGCAGGCTTGGGGGCGCGATGAGGAACATGAACCGGACGAATGGCTTGAAGTGCAGAACCGGCGGGAACCGGAGTTGCCCATTGTCCCGGCTCAGTGCAAGGATTGGATGAGCCTTACATCACTCCGAAACAAGAATGACCTACCCGAACTTCTCTCGGAGATCACCCGGCAAATCCCGAATCCCGATTGGGTCGAAGAATCGGACCAACCGGAAACCATCCCGCAAACCGAACACCTTGAAGATCATCCCGAGGTTCAACGGGTATGGGATCGGTATGTCGAAGAAAAGTGGCTACCATGGACGGAAGAACATAATGCGTGGGAGAAGGTTCACAAGGTCTATTCCGCACTGTTTACTATCCATCAGGAGCAACTACGGCTTGGCGAGGAATACGAGTTTGTACTCGGTTTGGGTTTGCTCACATGGCAAACGCCCACCGGCCAGCGAGTCCGGCGTCATTTAGTTGTGGCCGACGCCATTTTGGAGTTTGAGGCCCGCTTGGGGAAATTCACCGTTCGCCCCCACACCGAAGGTACCAAGCTCCGCCCCGAACTGGATATGTTAGACATCGAGGAACAACCGGCCCGCGCCGAGGAAACCGCGAAATCCTCGCTGACTAAAGCCGAAGATGATCCGTGGGAAAGAGGCTGTGTCGAGGGCGTCCTTCAGTCCTTGGTGCATTCGATCAACTCGCAAGGCGATTACAACGACTCGTTGGAAGCGAAAAGCGTCCGCGCTGGGGATAAGCCCATGGTGGAATATGCTCCCGCTTTGATCCTGAGAAAGCGTTCCGCAAAAGGCCTTACTGAAACCTTGAAGCGCATAAAGGAACAGATCGAAAACGGCGAAGCCATGCCTGGTGAATTCGCGGACCTTGCAGAAATCCGTTCTCAGGATGGTGGCGAATCGAGCGACGAACCGGAGGAGGCTAACGCTGCATTCGATGGCGAAGTCTTCTTTCCAAAACCATCGAACGATGAGCAACGCCGAATTGTGGACAAGATTCGAGCAGCAAACGGTGTGCTTGTGCAAGGACCGCCTGGCACTGGAAAATCCCATACCATCGCCAATTTGATTTGCCATCTGCTCGCCACAGGACAGCGAACGCTCATCACGGCGAAAACGCCGCGTGCGCTTCAGGTTCTTGAGGGGCTTTTGCCTGATGATTTGCGCCCCCTCTGCATCAATCTGCTTGGTAGCGGACTTGAGGAACGCCGCTCGCTCGAATCCAGCGTGGGTGGGATTCTCCGCAAGAATGAGGAATGGAAAGAAGATCGCGCCACGCAAGAGTGCACGGAACTTGAAGATCGCCTGCAAAAGCGCCGCGAGGAGAAGATGAAGGTCAACC
>PXCO01000277.1 GCA_003565295.1 Cyclobacteriaceae bacterium | reverse complement strand
TTTTGCAGGTATTCATTTTCCAGGGTATCCGACATCAACTATCAACCGTTTTGATTGGCAATTTCTAAATTTCCGAATCCAAAACCTATGATGCATTGGCTTTTTGTCCTCAATGCCGGATCATCAAATGCTTTCTATACACACCGTTCTCATCGGAGATCTGTAATATATACTGCCCATTGGGGAGATGGCCTGTGGGCACGCTTATCTTTGGGCCTTTGGCTTTCAGGGAAAGTACCGTGATGAATAATTCCTTCTCACCGCAGTCGGTTGCACCAAGATTCCGTTAGAGGGGTTTTTTTGGTAGGTTAAGCTCCCAGTATTCTGCTGGGGTCAAAATTTTAGTATGCTCAAACTCGGAAATAGTAAAATCGCGAGTATTCCCGGTCACCAAGTAATCTGCAGAACATTCCGCAGCTAATTCCAAAAATTTGTTATCGCTGAGGTCACTGAGAACCTCAATTTTTCTTTGTATGTTGAAAAAAGTTGAAACCTCTCGCAATTTGATTAATACTATTTGTGCTTTGGTATTGAAATTCGTAAACCCACTAAATTTATCTCTCTCCAATACTTCTAGGTATTCAGCATAAATGTCGTCAGATAGGCAGGTCTCAACTATTTGAGTCAAAACCAATTCGTGCAGTATTCTGGTTGGGATAGAATTAGAAATAAGAGCTGAAACAACAACATTTGTGTCAAGAATGAGTTTTTGCATCCCTAACAGCTTTTACTTCGGCATCGATTTCCTCCATTGTCATTTTGGAAAGGCCAATTTGTTCGGCTAATTCATTACATTCCATAAGTGCCCTCCTGGCATATTCACTGTTTATCCTTTCCACCAGTTCGGTAAATTTGATCTCACCGCTACCCAGGTTAAATTTTTGGAAGTCGGATTCACTTATTTTTATCTGAATGGTTCTCATAATTTTTTACCTTGATAGTCCTGTGCCTGTCAGTCTTATTTAACACGAGTCAAATTACAATAAATTCCATTTATTATAAAATTTTTCTACAAGTCTGGTGGCCTGAACTATATCAGTCAAAACTTCTTTTCTCTATCCTTATTCCTGATTTGCCTTGGGCTTTCAACCTTTGGGCTTGAAGACGGGCCTTCTCCAAAGTGACGGGCGATTGTTTGGATAGTTCCTCCATACCTAACTTGGCCCTTTCCTGAAATGATTTGTCGGAGTTCATACTTTGTCCGATTTTGCACGGATAAAAAGGTAAAAATAAAAACCCGCATTAAGAAACCACTAATACGCTCCGCTATTCAACCTGTTGTTAAGTTAACCAAACAATTGAAATTTATCTCCCACAGATTTCGCAGATAAGCGCAGAGAACCTCCGCAGTACACAAGTTACCAGTGCCCCAAAACGTCCATCATCCTTAGCGGGATATTTGTTTATATGACTATGGGAACTTCTATGGCTTCTGATTTTCTATCAAGCCTTTCTGCCAAAATCCATTGATGCGGTTTAGTGTTCTATTCCGAATGTAGGTGGGGGTGAGCCCTTCCAAAGTCCCAGTACCTTGGAAGGGCATTTTCCATCAATACTAGTGCCGGATCATCAAATGCTTTCTATACACGCCGTTCTCGTCGGAGATCTGTAGGACGTACTGCCCGTTGGGCAGGTGGCCTGTGGGCACGCTTATCTTTTGGCCTTGGGCTTTTAGGGAAAGTACCGATTCAAAGGCCTGGCTGATGATCTGTATTTCCACCTCGGGGCCCGGCTCCCCGTCCTTGGGCGGCCAAGCTGGTGACGGTGACCTCCTCGTCCGCGGGGTTAGGGCTGAGGACATAGCTGCTCAGGGGGCAATTGGGCCCGCTGATAAAGTAGAAGGTGAAGGGCGTGCTGCCGCAGGGGTTAGTGGCCGTACCGTTAAAGGAGAAGGGTTTAGGAGCAAAATAAAAGTTTCTTGACTTGATTTTTCATGGCTCTAGGTAGTTGAATTCATATTCCATGTCAGTATTTAGGTTCTCTAAAGGCAAGGAGGCAAAAAAGAAAACGTCGGTAATGGCACCACAAATGCGTGGTAGTATGGACACCCTTATTTTTATTTCATTACACTCCTTTTCTGATATCAATTCATAAAACTGCCCACATTCATAGGATTTTACCTGGCCCCCAACAATTAATTCATTTTCAAAATCAATATCAGTTAAAGGGGGTTGACATGTCAGCCATTCTTCCAACTCACCTTGAGAAGTGATTTTAAATGTTACCTGATCCTGATCAGTTTGTTTTATTAATTCACAATTGAGGTCATCGGCCAAGAGAGAAGTGATGTCTGATCCTACGGGAGTGGGATCATTACATAATTCATCATTTCGTTCCATACAAGTAGCCGATAAGAACAAAATCAGGCATGTTGAAATAAATAGGTTAGCTTTCCTCATATGACACAATTCCGTTTCCATTTTCTTTAAGGTTAAATCCAGTTTACGCATAGAGGTGGCTCCCTGTGCAAAATTACTGATTGGAAATCGTAATTGCCTTGCAAAGGCAAATTCGAATATGGCTGGTTTTGGGAATTGCCTGTATCAATCTACTAGGTAAGGGTAACATTAAAACCATATAATTTCAACTTTTGGTTCTGGGATTTGAATTGGTAAAACCATAAAGGCAAGCTTTGCAACATTAGCTTCTTGAAATATCGTTTCAATAACTTCAATTTGTACCTTTAACTGACCGTCACACTTTTCATAAAGTTTAATCTCCTGTATGTAAGGGAAAGATGTCATGGGAGGGACTTTGGTGGCGATTATATAATTTTCGTCAAAATCAACCCCTGGAACATCTGTGAGGCATTCAGTGAAACCCTCATATTGTTCATTGCTTGTTATTTTCAGGACACCGACTTCATTCCATCCTAAATCAGCTTCATCAAGGCAATTAGTATCATATGCCCCAAATGATTCGGATGCTAGTTCCTTACTGATACATTCCGCCGGTTCATTCCTAGCAATGCATCCCGTACCAAAAATCAAAATGCAAACTATTGTTAGTCTGACGCTCGGTTTCAATTTTGCCAATAGATCGTATTTTTTGTTTTCCATAACTTTTCGGATTCCATCATTTGGCCATACTTGATAACGAACTGACCCTCTACGTTGATCAAGGGGATTTTTTCTTCATAAAAAAAATAGGAGTTTTCTACTTCTTTTTCCATTAATAATACAATTGAAAATGCCAATAATTTAACAAAAAACCCAAGTTGATTTATATAATTTTTTGGGATTGAAAAAAGCTTTTTTCATGATCACTGAAGTTTAATTCCGCAAGATTAAGTAAGCGAGATACCGCTTTCCCGGATGTTATAGTAGGGAATCTAAGGAATCGCAGGGTGCCCATCTTAGAGACCTCCCCACAGTTTTATCTCGTAATGGGCATGGAAATGGTTTGGATTTGACCGTAAAAATTGATCCTAATCTGCCTTAACCTCACCGTTTTGCTGTTTTCATTCAAAATAAACACCAATCCACCCACATCAAAAACACCTTCTGACACCAAACACCCACCGGAGAGAAAAATCACCAATTCCGTCCTCTCCCCCTCCTGTTTTAGGAGGGGGAAACAAGGGGGTGGTCAAGACAGTTTGGGGTTAGCGATTAATTTTCCGAAGTCAGGACTTTTTCCTTTGCAGCCCGCCCGAAACGGGGATGGGGATGTCCAAATATTCTCATACCATGGATGGGGTTCCGTTGAGTTTAATCCCTCGGGTTTGAGGGATTGGTGTTTTTCCACTAACCTATGTCTCGGACAAAATCAAAAACTTGGATTTGTAGAAGGTTTACCATTTCCGCTAGTGGCTGGCTGTCAGAAAATAGGCCTGCCCTGAATTAGTCAGGGTCGTGCGGCTGGTTTGTGGTAGAGGCAGGATTTTTCTGATCCCGATTATCGGGAACAAAAAGAACGTAAAGTAAATGGAGAAAATAGTTTTTAATAGTCTCATGTAAGGTTAATGTTGCAAAAAAAACACTGCTTACCTGAGGTATGTAATTGAGAAAGAAAGAAAACTCTGATTAGCCCTGGTTTTGGAAGCGTTTTCAAGATCAGTGTGCCGGTAAAACCCATACAACCCTTTAACCTACTTTATTTTATCTAGGAAGTTTGCGAAGTTGAGTTGAACCCATCCCGAGGTTCCTGGGGCGTGGTGAGTTTCCAGGCCCCGGGTTTTCACTCCAATAGCTCGGGGTTAATGGGGTTTGTCCACTATCGTGGTCTTTGTGACCTCCCAAAGGGTTATGTACTCCACCCCATTATAGATTAGTTCAGTCCCTAAGTGACTGGATTTATTCAACAGACAATCAATCTACCATCATCCGTAAATTCTTCTACAAGCTTGGTGGCCTGAACAATATCAGACAAAAATTTCTTTTCTCTTTCCGTCATAGATTAAGACTTTGGAACGATCGATGTTGGCTTTTAAATATGGGTTTTTGAGCGAGGATTCGGTCAATAAATCTACCTTCCTTCCAAAAAAAAGTTCAAGTTTATCCCATAAATCAATTAGCGTCTCCCCACGGGTCAATGGGTCACTCGCATCGACCTCTACATAAAAATCAATATCGCTCTTGGTTTGGTCAAAGGCTTGTTTGGTAGAGGAACCAAAGGCATAAAGAAACTTGACCTGGTGATTTTTGCACAAGTTTATAAATTCTTCTGACCTTGGTTTAATCTCTTCTTTAACCCTCATAGTAACAAATATAATAAAATACAAACTTTTTCCACCCACAACAATCCCGATCAGAAAGGATACCCTATCCCAATATTAAATACATGCTGTCCCCTTTCGCCCAAGGGCCGGTTAAAGGAAAGGTTGTCCAGGATAAACCGCTCCCCCTCCGGCCTGGCGGGGTCATAGGCCTTTATCCCCATGTCCAGCCTGAGCACCAAAAAGTCAAAATCCATCCTTAGGCCCAGCCCCGTGCCCACAGCAATCTCTTTGTAAAAGCGATCTACCCTGAAGTCAGTGCCCTCACGGGTGGGGTCCACCTCAAAAGTCCAGCTATTTCCGGCATCAATAAAAAAGGCACCATCAAAGTAGCCGAACAATTTTCGCCTATACTCAAACATGGCTTCGAAAAGAATCTCACCTGGCTGTTCAAACCTGTAATCGAAGGTGCCATCCTCCCTGATCTCCGGTGTAAACGACCCCGGGCCAAGACGTCTTGGCTGCCAGGCCCGGATACTCGTGCTTCCACCTGCAAAGAAGTATTTTTCATAGGGGAGAATCCCCTCGCTCACACCGTAGGGATTGGCCAATCCCAGGTTCAGCCTGTACGCAAAGGTGCTTCGGTTATCTATGGGGAGATATCTCCTGAAGTCGGTTTGGAATTTCAGAAATTGAAAATATTGCAAGGATCTGTCCTGCACCAGGTCTCTGTTGATCAGGTTTAAGGTGGTGCCCCCACTTTCCAGGTAAAACCTGAGCAAGGAAGCTTGGGACCGGCTGTATAACCCATATTGATTGAAGTTGATGATTAATTGACCGGAAATGCTGCTCACATAGGAGGGCAAAAAAGAGTTGATCAGGTTATTGCCCTGGTTTTGTAGATCTTCCAACCGTTCCTGGAAAAAAGGATTAAGAGCGGATCGGATAAGGTTGGCATCAAGTAGGTTGACTGAGAATTGCTGCCTGAGATCTCTTGTGGCCCAGTTATAGGCAAAGATCGTGTTGAGGGCATCCCGCACGTACTCCGGACGGTTCACATAACTATATCCCAGCAATACGCGGGTACGGGGATTGTACCGGCCAAACCGCTCCAGGGTTCCAAAATTAAAAGGGACGAGAAATTGTGGAAAAATGATAGAACCGGAGGCGCTTAATTCCCTACTTCTATATACCCCACCTTCTCGGGTGGCTGCTGCCACACCTTCCAACCCTGCCCTGAAATTAAATTCAAAAATTTCCAACCCCCGGAATAGGTTACGGTTTCTCAGGGAATGGCTGAAAAAAGGTCCCGGCAACTGCTCAGTGACACTCGCCCCCAATTGATTGGTCACCTGGTATTTTTGATTGGGGCGGGTGAAAATTTTTGTGGTAAGGGAATTTCCCAGGGTGTCGAAGGAGATATTTACAAACCTGAACATGTCCAGGTTGGCCAGTTGGCGTTGGGTCTCTATGACATCGCTTCGGTTGTATTTCTCCCCTTTTTGAAGAAAAATCCGGGAGTTGATGACTTTTTCGGAGTACCGGTCTCTGTATAGCTCGAATTGGACACCGTCCAGGTGCTTTGAGATATTCTCATCCGAAATGGCATCTGTAGGACTTGCAATGGAAAACAGCACTGAATCAATGGTGTACACCCTATGGTTTTCTGTGGATGCAGGGGGTCTAATGACTTGTTCCACATTAACCTTTTTTTCCAATGAATCCTTATAAACATTGTAATTGATGAATGACTTTGAAAACGTATAATAGCCGTTATCCTTAAGCAGGTCTTCCACCCTTTGCCGTTCTTTGCTCAAGTCGGATTGAACGTATCGGTTCCCGGGTTTTATATGGGACCTCCTTTGCCCTCTGGATAAGAGTTCCAGTATGGTAGCATCGGTAGTTTTGGTATAGCTGCTGTCGATGAGGTAAGGGGTGTTTTCATTGATGCTGTAAGTGATATAAGCTTTCTGGTTTCTTTTTTGTACCTCGGTTTCTACGCTGGCGTCAAAAAAGCCGTTATTGACCAGATAAGCTAATATTTGTCTGCGCGATTCCTCGGTCTTTAGGCTATCATGTATGACAAGGGGGTTTCCCGTTCGCATAAACCAATTGCCATATTCACGTTTTCGCTCCAGCCTGGAAATGTTGGAAGTTACCTTTCCCAGCCTTCTGGCGAGTTTTGCATTCTCACCTTGGGCTTCAATCTGGGTTTCTAATGCCTGTTTTTCCTCCTCCCAAGACCTGAGCCTCTCTGCAATCCTAACGCTGTCATAGGGGACTTGGCCGATTTTATAGAGGATCACCCCCGGGGAAATATTCAGCAAAGGTATGCGGGTATTTGGCTTTTGTTGTATGTTGTTTCGGATGGTTTCTGCATTACTTTCATCAATGCCCTGGGTTTCCACGTCATATACCAGGTATTGCCCCTCACTCAGGCTTCTGGTCATGGAGCAACTCCCAAGAAAGAGGATGAAAATGATAAAGTTTATATATTTGATCCGAATCACTATGAAATTCCCTGCTAATGGTAAGCAAAAATACGGTTAAGTTTATTAAATCCTTGCACCGGAAAAAAATCCGGAAACAAGAACAGCTGTTTTTTGTGGAAGGGGCTAAAAATGTAACGGAATTGTTGCTGGCTAATTTTGCTGTGCACCAACTTCTTCATACGGATAAATTCAGGCAGCAACACCCTATGCTTGTGGAGCAATGTAAAGGGGAAACCCTTTTGGTTACCCCAGAGGAGCTTCAGCAGATGGGCACCTTTAAAACTAATGATACCGCTCTTGTGGTTGCCAGAATGCCTGATCCCGATGAGTTTGTGGTGGCAAGAGGGGAATTAGCACTTGCCCTAGACGATATCAGAGACCCTGGAAACCTGGGCACCATTATCAGAGTGGCAGATTGGTATGGCATAGAAAAAATAATTTTATCTCCTCAAACTGCTGAGATCTTTAATCCCAAGGTGCTTCATGCCAGCATGGGCTCTTTTTGTAGGATACGTTGGAAATATGCGGACTTACTACAAGTACTTCCTCAGTCAGGGGTGCCCATATATGGAGCATGCCTGGAAGGGCAGAATGTACACGGACTGGCGCTAAAAGAGGAAGGGGTTATTTTGATGGGGAATGAGTCCAGAGGTATTTCAGATGAGTTAATGCCTCTTGTCCATCATAAAATAAGCATCCCTAAATTTGGAACTGCCGAATCCCTGAATGTGGCCATTGCCACGGCAGTGATCTGCGATAATTTTAGGCGGAATAAGCAATTTTCAAACCCCACGGTTCCTATATGAAATCGAGCATGACGAAATCGTCACATACTGGGATGATTATCATGGCGAGATTCTCCCGATTCAGGATCGGGGCAGTCTATATGGCCTTTGTAAAGACAGTTATAATCATATGAATAGAATAAAAGAAACCCTGGCAAAAGCGGGGTTCAACACCTTCTTTTTTTTGCTGCTGTTTTCCTTATTGCTCGCTTATCTGTTTCCCGAGTGGGGAGATGAGAGAAGCATGCTCCCCCTGGAAGACATCACCTACTATGGAGTTGCAGTTATTTTTTTCTTTTATGGGGTGAAAATTAGTCCAAGAAGCTTGTTGGAGGGGCTTGCAAACTGGAAGCTGCACCTTTTGGTGCAATTGAGCACCTTTTTACTATTCCCCCTATTGATTTTGTCTGTGTATGCAGGCTTTGGCAAAGAAGGGGATTATTATTGGTTAGGCACCTTTTACCTGGCCGCCCTACCCTCTACGGTTTCTTCTTCCGTGGTAATGGTTTCTATTGCAAGGGGGAATCTTCCTGCTGCCATTTTTAATGCCAGTTTCTCCAGTATCCTGGGTATATTCATCACCCCTATATGGATGGGCATGTTTTTGAGCACCGCGGCTACGGATTTTGAATTAATGGACACCTTCATAAAGCTTATCAAACAAATTTTGATCCCCGTGATTGCGGGGCTGTTTTTGCACGCCAAATGGGGAGAATGGACAAAGAAGTATGCAGCCTGGTTAAAGCGTTTTGATCAAACCATCATTTTACTGATCGTTTTTTCTGCATTTGCCAGTTCCTTTGGTAGCGGCATGTTTGACGGACAGCCTCTTGGACAATACCTGATGCTGGGATTGTGGATGAGCCTCTTGTTCTTTCTGGTAATGGGATTGATGCATTTATTTGGGAAGAAACTCGGTTTACCTCGGAAAGATAGGATCACCGTGCTGTTTTGCGGATCTAAAAAATCCCTTGTACAGGGGGCTGTAATGGGGAAAATTTTATTTCCTAACCCCACCATGTTTGGGGTTGTCCTGCTTCCTCTCATGATTTACCATACGCTCCAATTGATTTACGGAAGCGCATTGGCCGAAAAAATGGGGGCGAAGAAGGAGCAGAAAGTTGGATAGCGTTGATGCGATAAGGCCGGGTTTAAAACGGTTTCCCACCTATCTACATAAGAATTCCTTTCGAAAAAAGAGCCCATAATTACCGGCATATTCGAAAAATGACCCCGATTGACCTAAAGGGGCTCCATGTCCAATTTGTTTATTTTTTGGGGAAAGACTAAAAGGATCAATTTGCTGACCTTAGTCGGAATTTGAACCTCAAACAATCAAACCTAAAATTGATGTATAGTTAAGAAGTAAGTTATTCAGGATATATTTAATGTAAAATAAAGATGATTTATCGATAAGGCATGCATTTATTAGAAGCGGAAGAATTTCTTTCCAAAAGGGCAGCGTATCCGGTACTGGACATACGGTCCCCCTCTGAATATCTCCAGGGCCATATTCCTGGTGCAGTGTCCTTTCCATTATTTTCTGATCAGGAGCGTGCCCAGGTAGGTAAAACCTATAAGCTAATGGGAAAGCGGGAGGCCTTGAAGGTGGGGTTGGAAAAAGTAGGGCCTAAAATGGCGGAATATGTGAGAAAGGCAGAAGCTTTGGAAACCCAAACTTTTCTTATCCACTGTTGGAGAGGGGGGATGCGGTCATCTAGCATGGGTTGGTTGTTAAATACGGCAGGATTTGAAGCGTTGGCCTTGACAGGGGGTTATAAAGCTTACAGGGGGTTTTTAATCCAAAAATTTAACGATCCGATAAATTTTAAGGTGATAACAGGTTCCACAGGCACGGGGAAAACCGCCCTATTAAAGGCATTAATTGAGGTGGGTGCTCAGGTGATCGACCTGGAAGCCTTGGCCAATCACAATGGTTCCAGTTTTGGAAATCAACTCAGTCATGGCCAGCCCAGTACAGAACAATTTCAAAATAACCTTCTTGAAGAGCTACTTAGATTTGACTTGAGAAAACCCGTTTGGGTGGAAGATGAATCATTTATGATTGGCAAAGTCCATGTCCCGGAGGCTTTTTATCTGCAAAAGCAGTCGGCTGATCACATTCATGTATCTTTGGCCAGACCTATAAGGGTCAATAACCTGGTGAGCACCTACGGGGTTTTGCCCGCTGAACAATTGATAAGGGCTACTGAAAGTATCCGCAAGAAGCTAGGTGGAAAAGAGACCGACGCGGCTATTCATGCTATTAAAAATGAAAATCTCCATGAGGCGGCATGCTTTATTCTCAGGTATTACGATAAAGCTTATGAAAAATCATTGGAGAATAAAAAAGACAGGATCGTAGCTTCCCTGACTCTGGAGGAAGGGAAATATCTTGCTCTTGCTAATTATTTGCATTCAACCTATGCTTAAAAAAATGAAGGAAAAGATTAAACTTACCCAATACAGCCACGGGGCTGGGTGTGGGTGCAAAATTGCCCCATCCGTCCTCAGAGAAATTTTGGGAGACCCTAAAGCGACCGCTCCAACTTTCCCCTCCCTTTTGGTGGGTAACGAACATAGTGATGATGCAGCCGTTGTGGACTTGGATGGGGAAACGGCTATTGTAAGCACTACTGATTTTTTCATGCCCATAGTGGACGACCCTTACACTTTTGGAGGCATTGCAGCCACAAATGCACTCAGCGATATCTATGCCATGGGTGCCCAGCCCATTATGGCCATCGCAATTTTGGGATGGCCCATCGCAACACTTCCTCCGGAGGTCGCCAGAGAGGTGCTTAATGGAGGCAGGGAGGCATGCCATAGGGCTGGCATCCCCCTTGCAGGGGGGCACTCCATAGATGCCCCTGAACCCATTTTTGGCCTGGCGGTAACCGGTAAAGTAGCCGCATCTAACATTAAAAGGAACAGTAGTGCCAAGGAGGGGGATTTGCTTTACCTAAGCAAACCTCTTGGCATAGGTATGGTCACCACTGCTCAGAAAAGGGGAGTGGCAAAGGAAGAGGACTTGGTGCAAGCGATGGAAAGCATGCTGCGCCTTAATGAGGTTGGTTTTTTGGCCTCGGGCTGGAAAGAGGTGCATGCCATTACCGATGTTACGGGCTTTGGTTTAGGGGGGCATTTGCTAGAAATGACACAGGGGAGTGGTCTTTCTGCTTCCATAGAAATCTCAAAACTCCCACTCTTTGACTTTGTGCCCCACTACCTTTCTATGAAATGTTATCCTGGAGGAACCGATAGAAACTGGAAGAGTTATGGTCATCATATTCAATGTAGTCGTACCGATTATATCCCCATCATTGCCGACCCACAGACCAGTGGGGGGTTATTGTTTGCCGTAGAGCAAACAGCAAGCATGGAGTTTGAAGAAAAAATGCAGGAGCATTCCTATAAGGTTCGGCCCTTTGGGCAAATGATGACCAAACAGCGCTACGGACTTCTGGTAAATGATTGATCAATCAAAAATCTTGTGTCTCACAAATGGTTTTGATCGGTCAAAAAGGTAACGATAGGTATGATGGGTTTTATGGATGTTGGCGTTTAACTGCTCACACACCCTCATCATTTTGGGGTTGAAATCGCCGATCCAGTTCATTTCTATGGTTTTGTAATGGAGTTTGTTTTTTGCGATCATATTTCTGTAAGCAATGATCATAGCGCTCTCCACTCCTTTACCTTGCAATTCAGGCACTACCCCAAACACCAGGCCCAACATTTTATTAGGGGGATTGAATGTCTTATGCCACAAAAACTTTAGTTTCCCTATCAGGTTCAATTTTCCATTTACATGTTTAAAGAGCTGGTTGATTTCAGGGATATTAATAAAAAAGGACACGGGTTCACCTTTGTGAAACCCAAAATAAACCAGTTTTGGATCAATAATAGGCTTCATTTTCGAAAGTATCAATTTGGCCTCCCTTTCGGAGATGGTTTTCCCCATATGTCTGGCCCAGGCTTTATTGTACACTTTCATAAAATATTCAGGAAACTTCTCCCAAAGCTCCTTGCCCTTCAAATAGCGGAAATTGAAATCAGGATTTGCCAGGATTTCCTTGGCACGCTCTTCCATTTTGGAATGAATAGTTACATTGTACACAGAGCGCATGTAGGTGTATTGCTTGAAGTATATCTGGAACCCGTAACTCTCAAAAAAATCTTTGTAATAGGAGAAGTTCCAAGGCATATTGTAATTGGGAGGGTCAAACCCATCTACCAATAAGCCCCACCACTTGTCCCTTTCCCCAAAATTCACCGGCCCGTCCATGGCTTCCATGCCCTGGTCGGCCAACCATTCCTTGGCGGTATCAAAAAGGAGAAACGCGGCTTTCTCGTTATTGATGCATTCAAAAAAGCCTAACCCACCTGTTGGTTGCTGCTCTTTCCACTTGGGATTGACAAAAGCAGCTACCCTCCCTATGGTCTGATGACTGCCATCTTTCAGAAGCCACCTAATCGCCTTACCACCTTGTTTGAACAACTTGTTGGTCTCTGGGTCAAACAAACCTTCAATATCATTGTCAAGAGGGCGAATCCAGTTTTTTTCTTGCTTGTACAAGCGCACAGCCATGTTCAAAAACTCTTTTCTATCTGCAGTTGTGGTGACTTCTACAATTTGCATCATTCAAGGATTTGTGATACTTCATTTTTATTTGCAAACAAAATAAATTCTTGGGATAAAAGAAGGAGTTTCAGAAAACTCCTATTAATTTGCCAATAAGTTTCTTGAATTAACCTTCTAGATTCTGGAAATCCGGAGAATTATCCATCTTTTGATCCAGTTGAAATATTTTTTTTTGGGGGATACTGGTACTATGAATTGCTGGGATTAAAACCCATCCGTGCATCTGTGGCAATCAAATTCCTCCCTATCCGTATCTCCACGCCACTACGTTAAAATCCATCCGTGCATCTGCGGCAATCAAATTCCTCTCAATCCGCGTCTCCACGCCACTACGTTAAAACCCATCCGTGCATCTGTGGCAATCAAGTTCCTCCCTATCCGTATCTCCAAGCCACTACGTTAAAACCCATCCGTGCATCTGTGGCAATCAAGTTCCTCCCTATCCGTATCTCCAAGCCACTATGTTAAAATCCATCCGTGCATCTGTGGCAATAATCTTGCGTGATCATATCAAAACTCACCCAATGCTTTTCCCAAATAAATCGAAGGCAGTGGCATCTTGTATTTTTACCTGCTCAAAATCCCCTATTCTGCAATACTGATTTTTGGCATCAATCAGTACCTCGTTGTCTACCTCCACGGAATCGAATTCGGTGCGCCCAACAAATTGGCCACTTTCTTTTTTATCGATAAGAACCTTGAAGGTTTGGCCTATTTTTTTCTGATTGAGTTCATGAGAGATGCCTTCTTGCAACTCCATGATGCGGTCTGCTCTTTCCTGTTTTAATTCCGCAGGCACATGGTCTTTCATGCCAAAGGCATGGGTTCCATCCTCATGGGAATAGGTGAATACCCCCAGTCTCTCAAAGCGCATGCGCTCCACAAAGGAAAGCATTTCCTCAAATTCTTCTTCGCCTTCACCGGGATGGCCTGTGATCAAGGTAGTCCTTATGGCAATTTCCGGGATTCTGTCCCTTATGGAATGAATAAGGGATTCCTGTTTTTCTCTGCTGGTACCTCTTCTCATGGTCTTTAGCACTTGGGTTGAGCCGTGCTGTAAGGGGATGTCTAGGTAATTGCAGATATTGGGGTGACTTTGCATGACATCTATCACATCCATGGGGAAACCAGTGGGGTAGGCATAGTGAAGCCTCACCCATTCTATGCCATCCACATCCGCGAGTGCTTGCATAAGGTCTGCCAGACGTCTCTTTCTATAAAGGTCCAGGCCATAGTAGGTACTGTCCTGAGCGATAAGCAGCAGCTCTTTGGTTCCTTGAGCGGCTTTATGCCGAGCTTCTTTAACCAATTCTTCGATGGGCCTGGAGATATGTCCTCCACGCATCAAAGGAATGGCACAAAAGGAGCATGGCCTGTCACACCCTTCCGAAATTTTCATATAGGCATAATGGGAGGAGTGGCTCAACAGCCTTTCACCCACCAGTTCGTGTTTGTAGTCAGCCTTGAATTTTTTGAGCAGGGCGGGAAGGTCCCGTGTGCCGAAGAAGGCATCCACCTGTGGGATTTCCGCTTCCAAGTCGTCTTTATATCGTTGAGAAAGGCAACCCGTGACGTAAACTTTGTCCACCAATCCGCGGTCTTTGGCATCAGCATAGGCCAATATGGTGTCTATGGACTCTTGTTTGGCGTTTTCTATAAACCCGCAGGTGTTGATGATCACAATATTGTTGTCCTTGCCTTTTGACTCATGAGATGCCTCTATGCCATTGCCCTTTAATTGGCTGAGCAATACCTCCGAATCTACCAGGTTTTTTGAACAACCCATGGTGATGATATTGACTTTGTCTTTCTTTAAAGTTCTCGTTTTCAAGCTTTCTTAATTTTCCGCAAAGCTACGAAAAATAAAAGGATTGGGCAGTTAGGCTTAGGGTAATGTTAAAGAACCATTAAGTAATTGAGGGTTTAAACATAGAGGAAATAAAGAAAGCTTAATGGATAAATATCAAGCAATTGGTGGAGGACATATTACCTTTGAATCAGTAATACAGCAATATTTTTTTACTCCTTGCATCCATTTTTCAAGCCGCGCCGATGAGAATCGGCGCTTTTTTTATATATCTATTGAAAAAAGTGGTTTGAAAGGCAAAAAATACCCCGATCACGGTATTTTTTGCCATAAGTAACCTTACTAACTTGCCGAACTAACGAATGTATCATTATGGTTTGGACGATTTACCATATCTGCTTACTATTAGGACTGGGATTTTCTTGCTTATCCTTTTTATTTCCTGTGCAAACGGATGTGCGGCCCTCCGCTCATAGGGTAGTATTTCTGGTGATACTTGCAACCCTGGTGCTAGAAGTTATTTGGTATATCACATCCTTGAGGGGTGTCAATAGTATTCTGCTTTATAACCTGCTATTTGTATACGGAAGAGTGATGCTTTTGCTTTTCCTGTTCTACAATTTACCGTTTTCTTGTGGGCTCGAGGAAAAAGTCTCTATGGCCTTTTTCCTTTTGCTGGTATTCGGCATCCTCAACAGTGTGTTCTTCCAGCCTTTTCAAATTGAGATTCAGACCCATTCTTACTTGTTTGGTAATCTTCTCGTGCTGTTTTTTTCCGTTTTTTTCTTCAAGGATATTCTCAGGCAAAGCAAGTTTAAAAATGTGAACCTTTTGTCCTTGCCCTATTTTTGGATTGCAACATTTACGCTATTTGCAACGGGAGAGAGCATCATTTTCACTTTTTTTTCTACCTGGTTCTTCCCCGATCAAACCAGTAATTTAGGCTTTATTCAGCTATTTGTGCACTTTTTTTCAGGGTTAATGTATTTGGTCTTTGGGCTGGCTTTTTTTGCCCCCCTAATGTTCCGAAAGGCATATGCGTAAACCCGAAATTGGGAAACGATCAAAGACTTGGCTCCTACACACTGGATGGGGAAAGGTTTTTTTGAATTAAATCTTTGTAAATGAGTTATTGGTGAAAAGGGGGTTTTTAAATTTATTCAATAAATGTAAATTTACGCTCTCATTTTAAAAAAGTAATATATGTCCTATTTATTCACCTCAGAATCTGTTTCAGAGGGACACCCGGATAAAATTTCAGATCAAATTTCAGACGCCATCATTGACCATTTTTTGGCCTTTGACCCCAATTCTAAGGTTGCTTGCGAAACCCTGGTTACCACAGGACAGGTCATACTGGCGGGGGAGGTGAATTCCAGTACCTATTTGGATGTGCAAAAAATCGCCAGGGAGGTGATCAATCGCATTGGATATACCAAGGGGGAGTACATGTTTGATGGAAACTCATGCGGCGTGCTTTCTGCCATTCATGAACAATCTTCAGACATCAACCAAGGCGTAGAGAGGGAACGGCCGGAGGAACAGGGAGCAGGTGACCAGGGCATGATGTTTGGTTATGCCACCAAAGAAACTGATAATTATCTTCCTTTGGCCTTGGACCTTTCCCATAGATTATTAAAAGAACTGGCAAAAATCAGAAGGGAAAACTCAGATGTCACTTATCTAAGGCCTGATGCAAAGGCCCAGGTGACCATTCAGTATGGGGACGATAACCAACCTGAAAAAATCCATACCATCGTGCTTTCTACCCAGCACGATGATTTTGCCGATGAGCAAACCATGCTGGAGCGGATCAAGGAAGATGTGATTTCCATCCTTATTCCACGGGTAAAGGCTCAGTTGCCCAAAACCATTCAGGCCATGTTTACCGAGGATATTATTTTCCACATTAACCCAACGGGCAAATTTGTAATTGGCGGACCCCATGGGGATACGGGGCTTACCGGAAGAAAAATCATTGTGGACACCTATGGCGGTAAGGGTGCCCACGGTGGGGGGGCATTTTCAGGAAAAGATCCCTCTAAGGTGGATCGCTCTGCGGCCTATGCTACCCGGCACATTGCTAAGAACATGGTGGCCGCAGGAATTGCCGATGAGGTATTGGTGCAGGTGTCTTATGCCATAGGGGTGGCTCATCCCATGGGGGTATATGTGAATACTTACGGTACCGGAAAGGTGGGGCTTTCCGATGGGGAGATCGCCAGGAGGATAGAGAAAATCTTTGACATGAGGCCCTATGCCATAGAGCAGCGGCTGAAGCTAAGGTATCCCATCTATGAGGAAACAGCAGCGTATGGCCATATGGGCAGGGAAAACGAGGTTGTCTCTAAAATCTTTTATTCCCCGGATAATGAATCCATCAAGCTAGACGTGGAGTTGTTCACCTGGGAAAAGCTCGATTATGTAGACAAGTTGAAGAAGGTTTTTGAGATAGAATAGTAAAACTGCCCCATTCCCTTGGGGCAGTTTTTTTATATTTTTCCCTAGTTTAATAACCTCTCTTTCTATTTCAGTATTTATGCCAAATAGGATACAATTAGGCCAAAAAGGCTTCTCCTGAGTGCAACCACCCCCAACCCCCCCATCCTAAAACAGGTGGCAAGCGCATTTTGCTTTCTTTCCATCACCCGGTTGCTAGAAGTTTGAACTTTCGTGGTCGGTATATTTTTATTTTTAAGGTAGATTTTTCAAACTGCAAAGATCAACGGGTTAAAAAACATCTCATACGCCCAAATTAAAAATCTCCGACCCCGAATGGGGTCAAACCTATCAATAGCCAGGGATGAAACCCGTGGTTATTAAAGAATCTCACCAGATAAGCGTTTCATTTTACCATTACAGTAATTCCACCCAACCTTCGGAGTAACAATTTATAATTTTCATTTTCCCCCTCCTGTTTTAGGAGGGGGATAAAAGGGGGTGGTAAAACAAGATGGTGATGACGGATTAACATCGAGAAACCCAATTCTTTTGACGTCTTTATATTTCTCAGCGGTCCCCTAATTTGATTCGGGAAATCTCACATGGTTGATAAATGGATAAGAAATGATCGCTATCTCCCCGCTCCCCCCCACATTTCAGTGATCAGTTCGTTATAAAATTCTGAAATCGTCATACCTACAGCCCTCACCTGCTGAGAGATGAGGCTTGTCTCAGTTTGGCCCGGTACGGTATTTATCTCTATAAAGTAAAAATCCCCTGTCTCCTTTTCCAAAAAGTAATCCATGCGTACCGCCCCTTTGCAATTGAGTTTGGCATATACGGCTTCCGCAATCTTATTTACCATCGCCACCTCTCTTTCCTCCATTCTCCCCGGTGTGATTTCCTCAGAGACCCCGGGGGAATATTTGGCCTCAAAGTCAAAAAACTCCTTAGAGCTGATGATCTCTGTAGCTGGAAGCACTTTGATTTTGCCATTTATCCGGTAAATCCCTATGGAAAACTCCCTGCCTTCCACGAATTCCTCCACCAGCACCTGGCTATCCTCCTGAAAGGCCTTTTCCAATGCAGTATCCATCTCCTCAGCCTGTTTCACCTTGCTCATGCCTATGCTGCTGCCCCCCGTGTTGGGCTTAACAAAACAGGGGAGCTTTAGTTGCTCAATCACCTCATTGGCAAGTGCTGGCTTGTACCCCATCAACTGCATGGACTTAGCCATTTTAAGTTCGGGGATGTCTTGAAGGATGGCCTTGGTATAGGCTTTGTTCATGGTGATGGCGGAGGTGAGCACATCGCAGGTGGTATAGGGGATCTGCATCATATCCAGGTAACCGGCCAGTTTGCCGTCTTCTCCCGGGGAGCCATGGATGATATTGAACACCCCATCAAAAGTGACCTTACCCTCCGGCAGTTCCAAGGAAAAGTCATTGAGGTTTACGGGAAACTTGTTATTGTCCTGATCGGTGAAATACCATTCCCCGGGATAAACAAAGATCTTGTAAACATTGTACTTGTCCCTGTCCAGGTGCTGTTCCACAATGGCTGCGCTTTTTAGCGAGACCACATGCTCCCCCGTGTATCCCCCGGTTAGCAAGGCTAGGTTTTTTTTCATGTGTTTATTAATTGTTTCTTAATGGGCACTACCCGTTCCGAACTCGATTCGGGATAGCCTGCCCCTTCCTGCCCGTCCCGGATAGCTATCGGGATCGGGGAACTTGTTTCGGGAGAATCTCGCAATCTTAATCATATCCCCGTGTGACGAATTCGTCATGCCCTGACTGCCGTCAGGACAGGCTCGATTTCATAGGTTTCCTATTTCATGCGAATTACCAGTTTTTTTTGGAATATTGAAAAATCAGCTTCACAATTTATGTCAATTTTAGTTTTGTTAGCTAGGGATTGTTTTTCTCAAATTTCTCAAATCTCTATCTTTAGGCCGGAAAAAAATAAAAAGATGCTGAAACAGATCAGAAACATATTTATTTATCTTTTGGTATTGGGGGTTTCCCCAGCTATTGCACAGAAGAAAATCAGCCTGGAAGATATCTTCCAAAAAGGAGTGTTTTCCAAAGAGGGGGTGTATGGGATCAACTGGATGAAGGATGGCAGGTACTATACCACCTTGGAAAGTCAAGGAGGGTCAAAGGTGGTTCAAATTAACCTGGAAACCGGGGAAAGGGAGAGGGTGGTAGTAGATGGAAACAAGATAGGGCTTCAATTTACAGCCTACTCTTTTAATGAGGATGAAAGCAAACTGCTTCTCTCCAGCGAGGTGGAATCCATTTACAGACGATCTACCCGGGCAATATTCCACATTTATGATAGGGAAAGTCAGCAGCTTCAGCCTCTAATGGATGGGGAAAAAGTGATGTATGCCACCCTTTCACCCGACAACACAAAAGTGGCTTTCGTAAAGGAAAACAACCTGTATTATAAAGATCTTTCATCCAGGGAGATATATCAGGTAACTGAAGATGGCCGAAACAATGAGATCATCAACGGGGCTGCGGATTGGGTATATGAGGAAGAATTTAGCATAGCCCAGGCCTTTAAATGGTCTCCTGATGGAAAGAAGATTGCTTTCTTGAGGTTTGATGAAAGAGAGGTCCCCGCTTACAACATGCAAATATGGGGCGACCTTTACCCGCAGGACTACGTGTTTAAGTACCCTAAAGCAGGTGAGAAAAATGCGGTGGTCACCGTGCATGTTCACCATCTAGGGGGGGAAACTGTATTGATGGATAGTGGTGATGAGGAAGATATTTATCTGCCGAGGATGTACTGGGCCGGGGGATCCGACGCATTGGCCTTTATAAGGTTGAACAGGTTACAAAATCAAATGGACCTGTTGCATGCCGAAGTATCCACCGGTGACACAAAACTTTTGATTTCCGAAAGTGCGGACACTTATGTGGACCTGGATTACAATGACAACCTTTTATTTTTGGAAGGGGGCAAGGGCATTATCTCCACTTCCGAGAGAGATGGATACAAGCATATTTACCATTATGATTTATCGGGGAAGCTCATTCGGCAAATTACCTCAGGGGAATGGGAGGTAACCCAACTGATAGGGGTGGATCAAAGAAAGGGAAGGATATACTATCACTCCACAGAAGTTTCGCCATTGGAAAGTCACCTGTATATGGTGGGCATAAACGGAAAAAACAAAAAACGGCTTTCACAAGAAACAGGCACGCATCAAACTGACATGAGCCCTGATTTTAATTATTATATCAGTACTTTTTCCAATATTGACACTCCTGATATGATCAGGCTCTTCGGTTCGGATGGCAAAATGGTCAAGGTGTTGGAGGACAATAGAAAATTGCAGCAAAGGCTGGGTAATTATCACATTTCCTCCAAAGAATTCTTCACCATGAATGCTGAAGATGGTAGTGAGTTAAATGGATACTTGATAAAGCCCGTAGATTTTGATGATTCAAATAGGTATCCAGTTCTGATGTATGTCTATGGTGGGCCAGGATCTCAAAATGTGAAAAATGCCTGGGGAGGCCTTAGGGACTATTGGCACCAACATTTGGCCGCAGAAGGCTTTATAGTGGCCTGTGTGGATAATCGAGGGACAGGAGCCAAAGGTAGGGACTTCAAACACTCCACCTATGCCAACTTGGGCAAACTTGAAGTCAGGGATCAAATAGATGCTGCCAATTACCTGGCTTCTCTCCCCTTTGTTGACCCGGATAGAATAGGTGTTTGGGGCTGGTCATACGGAGGGTATATGTCTTCCCTTTCCCTTATGTTGGGCAATGAGGTGTTTAAAGCTGCTATTGCAGTAGCTCCTGTGACTACCTGGAGGTACTATGACACCATTTATACGGAAAGGTATCTGCAAACACCCCAGCTCAATCCATCGGGATATGATGATTACAGCCCAATCACCCATGTGGATAGATTGAAAGGCAGGTTTTTACTGATACACGGTACCGGGGATGATAATGTCCATTTCCAAAATGCTGTAGATTTGGTGGATGCCTTGATCGGTGCAGATAGACCTTTCGAGACCTTCTATTATCCCAATAGGAACCACAGCATCTCGGGGGGAAACACCTCCTATTACCTATATAGGCAGATGGCGGATTTTATTAAGGAAAACCTTTAAGGGTCGGAATATTCCCAATCGGGAAGGGGGCCGGACTCTTTGACAAAGGCAAGGTCGTCCCTGCTCACCTTAAACACGGTGCCGTGCCTGGTTCCTTCGGGGAAGTGAATTTGGTCAGAGATATCTTCCCAGTTTTCCAGATCTGTGGAAGCAACTGCGCCCATGCGTTTTTCTATGTATTTGTCAAAATAGACGATCCAGCGCTCACCCACCTTTGCCACCGTAGGCCCTTCAGCCCAGTAATCCCCTGTGATGGGGCTTCCTGCGTCTCCATACCCTTCGGTTAAGGACTGGCTTTTGGCGATCCTTATGTTCTTTTTGGGAGGCTCACGGGTTTCGTCCTTCACAAATAGGATGTATTCCCCGTTTTCCTTAATAAGCGTCCCGTCAATCACATTAAACCCTGGCTCGTAAAAAAGCCTGGTGTCCGAGAAAGATTCGAAATCCTTTGTGGTGACATAATATTGTCTATGATTATAAGCATCCTCTTCCTCAGACTGGGTCTCTGGATAAAGCCCGGTGATGGTGGTAGACCAGAAGATCATGTAAATGTCTTCATCTTCGTCATAAAACACCTCCGGTGCCCAGGTATTCCGGGCATCTTCCTCGTGTTCCATCACGGGTATGTACTTCTGCTCCGACCAATGGATGAGATCCGGGGAGCTGGCATATCCTATCCCTTTCTCATTCCAGCTTACTGTCCAAACCATGTGAAACTTTCCATCCCTGCCCCGGATAATACAGGGGTCTCTCATGAGTTTGTCTTCCCCTACGGTAGGCGCCAAAAATGGTTTGCCATCGCCCAATGCCTCCCAATATAGGCCATCCATAGAGTAGGCCAAATGCAGGCCGTCCTCTCCATTGCCCATAAAGTAGGAAAACATGTATATAGGGTCTTTTTCAGGCAAATTGCAAGCAACCGCTAGGGATAACAAAAGCAAACATTGAAGTTTTTTCATCGAGAATTAAGTTATACGACCTCATTTGACATAGTACATGTAAAGTTGCTAAAGGATGGCCAAAATACCCAACTTCTAAAATGAAGTTGTTGAATAATTAGGAAAAAGGACCCTTTAGGAAAATAATGTATAGCAAATTGAAAGATGACGTGTGTATAAAAATTAGGGATGGATGGTTGATATTCTGTGTCAATTATATCATGAATCTAAAAATAACCTAAATAATATTTTAAATACAGGACAGTACAGGATAGATATAGACCATCATTTAAATTAATTTATATCATTAATTTTTTATTGGCATCAATAGTAAAAATTTAATCATGTAATTCTAATAATTAGCATTAAACCCAATTCTTATGAAAAATTATTTATGGGAAAAGATTAATTTGGGAGTGACATTGTCAGTTTTTTTGGGACTGATGGTAATTGCTCCGGTATTTTCACAACAAACCCGGGATATTAGCGGGGTGGTGAAATCACAGGAAGATATGGAGCCCATTCCCGGGGTTTCCATCCTGGTGAAGGGTACACAGAGAGGTACGGTGTCCGATATAGATGGACAGTACGTACTTCAGGTCGCAGATGGAGAGGTGCTTCAGGCCAGTTTTATCGGCTATGAAACCATGGAACTTGAGGTGACTTCTAGCAGATCGGATTTTGACCTTGTATTACAGCCTTCCTTTTCAGATTTGGGAGAGGTAGTAGTGGTGGGTTATGGAAGCCAGCGTAAATCGGACTTGACAGGATCTGTAGGCTCGGTAAGTTCTGAGGCCCTTCAGGAAAGACCTGCCGCATCCCTCAATCAAGCGCTTTCGGGAAGGATTCAGGGGGTGAATGTTTCAGTCAATTCCGGTAGGCCTGGAGGAAGAGCCAATATCCGGATACGTGGAAACACTTCAGTCAGTATTGCCAATGACCCTTTATATGTAATAGATGGGGTTATTGTACATGCTACTGGCCTGGCCAATGGAAGTACTCCCATTGATTACATCAACCCCAACGACATAGAGTCGGTAGATGTGCTAAAAGATGCGTCGGCAACCGCCATTTATGGAGCCAGGGGTGCCAATGGTGTGATTTTAGTAACTACCAAGAGAGGCTCAAAGAAAGGGGGTATGATTACTTACGATACAGATTTTAGTGTAGGTGTGTTACCTCGAAAAATACCTCTTTTGAATTCAGAAGAATTCTTGAGGGTTGAGGAGATTGCTTTTTCTAATGCCCAAAAATATGACCCTGTAGGTTGGGAGAATGGACTCTACAGAGATCCCCGGCTAAAAAGAACAGATCCCCGGCTTTTTGATGCCAATGGGAACCCTTTGCATGACACGGATTGGCAGGATGAATCTTTTCGCCAAGCCCTCACCCATAATCACCAGCTTGCATTCACAGGTGGCAATGAAAAGGACAATTATGGCATTTATTTGGGCCATAGGGACGAGCAGGGCCTTATGCGTGAGTCATGGTTGAAAAGATATGCTGCCAGGTTCGTTTTTGATAGTCAAGTAAAAGATTGGTTAAAAGTCGGCGGCTCCCTCAGCTATAATGACCAAAGGGAAAGACAAGTTGACCCGTTAGGAGCAGGAGGCATAATAGCTATGCGACAGGTATTGGAGGCTTTGCCCATCATCCCTGTAAGGTATGATGATGGCTCTTGGGCTGGGAACGCAGATTACCCCGGCATGGAAGGGGGCAATAATCCACTGCATGTAGTGGAGGATAGAGTTTATGAGCTTAGTACCCAGACTATATTGGGAAATGTTTATGCCAATTTCTTCCTGGCACCAGGACTTGAATTCAGATCTATTTTAGCCACTAATATCATTAATCAGAGGACTGACTATTATGGGGGCAGGGAATTGAATTTTATCGCTAGAAACCAAAGAGGAGATGCTTCAGTAATGAACGACAGGCATAACTCCTGGCAATTTGAAAATTATCTTACCTACAATAAGGAGATTGACGAGAATCAGTCCTTTAATGCGCTTTTGGGGATTTCCTGGCAGCACGTAGACCGTTTTCACTCCACGGCCCGATCACAGGATTTTGCGGATGATTATTTCAAGTTCAACAACTTGGGAGCCGGAGCTAATGTCTTCCAGACATTAAGTGGGGCAACAGCCTACGGCCTGAACTCCTATTTCGGAAGGTTTAATTATAACCTAAAGGAAAAATACCTTGTGACTTTCACAGGGAGGATAGATGGCTCATCTAAATTCGGTGAGGCAAATCGCTATGCGGTATTCCCATCTGCCGCTGTGGCCTGGAGGGTTTCTGAAGAAGATTTTCTGAAAGACAGCCGAACCATATCCAACTTGAAGCTTAGAAGTAGCTATGGGGTTACGGGAAATTCGGAAATACCTGCCTATCAAGCACTGGCAGGGATGGGTAACTATACGGTGATTTTCAATGACCAGAGAGCTATTGGGCTTGGGGTAAACCGTCTGGCCAATCCTGACTTGCGATGGGAAAGGACTTTTCAAGCTGATATAGGATTGGAGTTGGGGTTATTTAATAATAGATTGACTTTGGAATTGGACTTGTACCAGAAATTAACCAGGGATATGCTACTCAATGCACCAGTACCCTCCAGTAGTGGGTACACTCAGGTGACGCAAAATATTGGTAGTATGGAGAATAGAGGTGTTGAGATTGCGGTCAATTCTGTAAACGTGGTAAGAAACAATTTTAAATGGGACACGCATTTTAACTGGTCCATTAATCAAAACAGGGTACTGGAACTTACCGGCGGTGCGGACATCTTTTCGGGTTCTACCATCATCCGGGAGGGTGAACCTGTAGGGTCATTCTTTGGCTTTGTACATCAGGGTACTTGGAATACAGACGAGGCAGATATTGCTGCACAATTTGGTAAGTTACCCGGAGACATCAAATATGAAGATGTAAATGGGGACGGTGTCATCAATGACAACGACAGGGTGATCATAGGACAAGGCATACCAAGGGGTTTTGGTACATTAATGAACACCTTTAACTATAAGAACTTTGAATTGCTCATTGATCTACAGTTCATGTATGGAAACAATGTGTTGTGGAGAAGTAAGCACTCGGCTGAGGATCGGCAGGGTATCGCCAACAGTTTCAGGACCGTATTAAATGCCTGGACCCCTGAGAACCAGGACACTAATATTGCTGAATTGAGACCTCTTACTGCAGGGTATAACACCTTCAATGATTCGGACCGTGCTCAGGATGGCTCATTCATGCGTGGGAGAAACTTACTTTTCGCTTATACTTTTACGCCAAGTATAATAGAACGATTAAAGCTTAGCAGGTTAAGAGCCTATTTTTCAGTGCAAAACTTCTTTCTCGCTACACGCTTTCAAGGCTATGACCCCGAAGTTTCGACTTCAGGCTCACCTTTTGACCAAGGGGTGGATTTATACGCATATCCTAAACCCAGGGTCTTTATGCTTGGTGTAAACATTGGACTTTAACCCAACCATTATTATCATGAAAACGATGAAAAACACATATTATAGAGCGCTGTTATTTCTTCTTGCCTTTAGTACTTGGTCATGCAGTGATTTCTTAGAGGAGGTGGACAAATCCAACTTTACCTTGGAAAATTATTTTACCCGACCCGAACATGCCACTTCTGTAGTCAATTCCATCTATGAAAGCCTCCGTCCGGTAACCCAAAGTGGGTTTAACGGGGGGCCTTGGATGATGTTGGAATTTGCCACAGGCCTGGCAGATACGGAACTTGGACAGGCACAAAACAGCCTTTTTGTAAGAAGTCTTATCAATAATTCCGATAATGCATATGGACAAACATATTGGACGAGTTTTTACAGGGGGATTGCCAATGCCAATTTGGCCATCGCAAAAATTCCTGAAATCACTATGGATTCCAATACCCAAAACAGGTTATTGGGAGAGGCCAGGTTTTTACGTGCCTATTACTACTATAGCCTGGTGAGGATTTTTGGTGAAATACCCCTGATCACCATTCCCATAGATTTGACTTCTCCTGAAATGTATCCTGATCCAGCCTCTGTAGCTGAAATATATGCTCAGATTGTTGAGGATTTAACTACTGCGGAAACCCTGGGTTTGCCATACAAAGACGCTGCCGGCAGAGTGTCTATGGGGGCAGTAAAAACCATGTTATCAAGTGTTTATCTTACAATGGCTGGATATCCACTTCAGGCTGGTGACCAGTATTATCAACTAGCTGCCGAAAAAGCAAATGAGGTGATACAATCAGGGGAGTTCTCCCTATTTGATTCTTACGATAAGCTACATTCAGTAGCAGATAAAAATCAAGGGGAACATATTTTCATGGCTCAATTTGCTGCTTTTATCATGCCAAGTACCTGGCAAGTTGCTATATTACCTTACAACAGGGGAATTAGTGCTTATAACGCAGAGACAGGAGGTATATTTGCAAACAGGGATTTTGTAAGATCATTCGAGGAAGGGGATAAACGTGCCGAAGAAAAAGAGTTTTTCTATACTGAGTTTTCCTTAAGGTCGGACAGAAATGCTGTTTTGCAACTAGGGGACTACTATATCTATAAGCATTTTGATGAACTTGCTCAACTGGAAACCACAAGCAGTGGTCTGAATTGGAAGTTATATCGCTATGCCGAAGTGCTGCTTACTTATGCTGAAGCTGCCAACGAGGCTTTTGGCCCTACGGCAGAGGTATACGAAGACTTAAACCAGATCAGAAGAAGAGCAAACCTTCCAGATTTGGAAGGCCTGAGTCAAGACCAGCTGAGAGAAGCCATTTGGAAGGAAAGATGGGTGGAATTATGCTACGAAAATAAGACATGGTACGACATGGTGAGGTTGAGAAAAGCTTATAATGTATTGGAAAACAGGTTTGAAAATTATGTGGGGCATCAATTTTCTTACGGTCCTACGGTAACGGAAAGAGAACTATTGTTCCCAATTCCCACTGCGGAAGTCAGAAACAATGCAAAACTCACCCAGAATCCGGGATACTAATGGAAGGCCGTTAATCGCATAATCACTTTAAGGGAGGAGAGGTTTTTTCCTCCCTTTCCCATTAAAGCCGATAGTTCCGGTTGTCAGCTTTAATGAATACAGTTACATAAAACACTGTTTTCAATCCAGATTAAATCACTATCTTAAGGGTTTTAAACCACACCTGTAACCCAACCTAAATAGAATTGTACATGATCGGCAAATTAAAAAACCAACAACATCCGCTTTTTATCGTAATGATGTTGCTTACTTTCACATGGGGGGGCAGCTATTGTCAAGCCCAGCACGGTGAAAAGTGGCTGGAGTTTAAGGGAGAGGGCGGCCCCGGTAAAGGGAAAAAAATCGTGCTCATCAGTGGGGATGATGAATATCGCTCCGAAGAAGGCATGCCAATGTTGGGCAAAATTCTTGCCGAACATCATGGGTTTCACTGTACGGTTTTATTCTCCATTGACCCTTCCACCAACGAAATCGTACCGAATTATAAAAATAATATCCCCGGGCTTTCCCATTTGGAAGAAGCCGACCTGGTCATTATGCTGATCCGTTTCAGGGAACTTCCCGACGAGCAAATGAAATTTATTGACAATTATGTGCAAGCCGGTAAACCCATTATCGGCCTAAGGACCTCCACCCATGCTTTTAATTTCGGTAAAGACAGTAAGAGCGCATACGGCCATTACCATTGGCAGGCCGAAAAGGAAGGATGGGAAAAAGGGTTTGGGAAAAGAATTCTTGGTGAAACTTGGGTGGCACACCATGGCAATCATGGTGTAGAAGGCACAAGGGCACTTCTAGACGGGTTGGCCTACGAAGAAAAACATCCTATCTTAAGGGGAGTTAAGGATATTTGGGTGCCATCCGACGTCTACACTGTAAAAGGAATAGGGGAGGATGCCTCTGTGCTGATACATGGCATTCCCACGGAAGGCATGCAAGCGGATACCCCGGTAGTATGGGAAAAAGCACTCATGCCCATAGCTTGGGTGAAGTCCTACACTTCTGATCAAGGGAACAGAGGTAAGGTCTTTACCAGCACTATGGGGGCTTCTGTGGATTTGGAAAGTGAAGATTTGAGAAAGCTGGTGGTAAACGCGGCCTATTGGTGTCTGGACATGGATGAGCATATTACTGAAGCAACGAAAGTGGACATCGTAGGCGATTATCAACCCACTATGTTTGGGTTTGACAATTTCAGGAAAGGTATGAAAGTGGCCGATTTTAAATAAACAAAAAATAACCCTGAAATCGAGCCTGTCCTGACGGCATTCAGGGCATGACTCAAGCGAGGCACGGAGGAATGATTAAAATCATGCGAGATTCCCCCGAGGGATCGGGGCAGGCTATCCCGAATCGAGTTCGGGGCGAGTAGTGGCAAATAAAAAAAATATAAACACATGAATAAAATTGGATTTAATGTGCTGGCATGGTCCGCCGAAGTATCAGACCATTTAAAGCCAATCATAGAAAGACTGAAGAAAACCGGGTATGACGGTGTGGAGTTTTTTGTAGGTGGGCCTGACGAAAAGGCCTATAAAGACATAGGCCAATTTACTGCCGACCTGGGGCTGGAGACCACTACTGTATTTGTACTAGGGCCAGATGAAAACCCCATAGACCCCGAGGCAAAAGTAAGGGAAAAAGCACTTGATAAAATCAAGTGGACCATAGACCGATCACAAGACCTTGGCGCCCAGGTAATCTGTGGGCCCTTTCACTCTGCTTTCAGTACTTTTGCCCAAAGGGCACCCGAAGAGGATGAATATGACAGAAGTGCGGAAGTGCTGAACAAGGCGGGGGAATATGCGGAAAAAGCAGGCATTTTATTGACTCCCGAAGCATTGAACCGCTTCGAATGTTACCTTTGCAACACCATGGACCAACTGATAAAGTTGATCAAAAAAGTGGATCACCCCAATGTTAAGGCGATGTTTGACACCCATCATGCCAATATTGAAGAAAAGAAATTGGGCGATGCCATAAAGAAAATTGCCCCTTATCTTGGGCATGTTCATATCAGCGAGAATGACAGGGGGACCCCCGGTTCCGGGCATGTGCCCTTTGATGAGGTCTTTGCCGCCCTTGCAGAGATCAAGTTTAAAGGATGGCTGACCATTGAGGGCTTTACCAGGAATGACCCTGCTTTTGCCAACTCCATAGGAGTATGGAGAGAGTTTTCCCAACCTTGGGAAATGGCAGAAAACGGCCTCTCCTTTATTCAGGAAATGGGAGCCAAACATGGGTTGTAAGCAATGTTGATTAGATTCTTCAATTATTATTTTCTTATCTAAACATTCAATTATGTCACAATATCCCTTTCGATTTGGTGCAGAAGTTTATACCTGGTTCATGAGTGGCAACGGTGAAACCTACAAAGGCCAACTTGCCCATATGATAGAGGTAATCGCTAAAGCAGGGTTTACCGGAATACAGCCAATTTTTACGTGGATGGGCCCTTTGTCCGACCCTAAACTTCTAGCCGACAAACTTAAGGAACAAAACATAGACTTGGCAGCAGTGGCCTTAGCCTTGGATTGGAATAATGATGGGGAAACGGATGAGGAGCGGAGGACTGCTGATAATGCCATTTCTATGCTAGAACAATTCCCTGGTTCCGTGCTATGTACCGTGCAGATACCAACCGGTAGGCATGAATTAGAAAAAAGAAGAAACAACCTTGTCAACATCGTCAATGAAGTTTCGAAAAGGGCAAGTGATAGGGGTGTGATCAGCAGTTTTCATCCCAATTCCCCCCATACCTCTATTACCAGGACAGAGGAAGACTACAAGGTGATTTTGGGAGGTTTGGATGCAAAGGTGACCGGGTGGTGTCCTGATGTAGGGCATATCATCAATGGAGACATGGATCCTTTGGGGAAAATGAAGGAGTACGCAGACTTGATCAATCATGTTCATTACAAGGACTGGGACGGTAATCCTGAATTCACCTTGATGGGAAACGGGAAGGTTGATTTCGTGGCTATTACTCAGTGGTTAAAGGATAGAGGCTTTGATGGCTGGATTATCTGTGAAGATGAAGGACAGGAGGCTTTGGAGGACCCTGATTTTGTTACCCTTCATGATGGCAAATGGGTGCAAGAAACACTGATCCCTTCCCTTAAATAAATCCAAGCCATGCCATTCGTCAGCAGTAACGGAATCCAATTGTATTATGAAGAAAGGGGGCAAGGTACTCCTTTGCTATTGATCATGGGAATTACGGCGGCTTCCCCTGTTTGGGAAAAGCACGTAGAGTTTTGGGAAAAAAGTTTTAGGTGTATCCTGGTAGATAACAGGGGAGTGGGTAAAAGTGAAAAGCCGCCAGGTCCTTATACCACTGCTATGATGGCCGATGATTGTGCGGGTATCCTCAACCACCTAGGGTTGAAGGAGGTGGATGTGGTTGGTGTGTCCATGGGCAGCACGATTGCCCAGCAATTGGCCATAAGACATGCAGCCTTGGTAACTAAAATGGTGTTGATGTGTCCCTGGGCAAGGTGCGATGCCAAAGCCAAATCGATTTTTCTTCACATGAAGGATTGCAAGGCCAGGCTTAAACCGGAAGAGTTCAGTACCTACGTGCAATTGTTGATCTGGTCGAAAAAAACCTGGGATGATGAGGCGGCATATGAGCAGCTGTTGGAAGACCGCAATAACGCTGCCCTGGATCCTAACCCACAGCCTTTGATAGGTTTGGAAGGTCAGGCAGATGCATGCATCAACCACAGTGTGTTGGAGGAATTGAAGCAGGTGGCTCATAGGACATTGGTAGTGGGAGGAGAAGAAGATGAATTCACCCCGGTTTGGATGGCCAGGGAAGTAGCTGCTGCTATACCTAATTCTAAACTTCACATATACCCGGAAAGTGGGCATGCCTTTCACTGGGAGAATTTGGAAGCGTTTAATCAATTGGTTCTTGATTGGCTAAAAAAACAGTAAACCCTAATCCATATGCATTACTATTCCTTGAACTTGCTTTTCACATTTTTGGTTTGGGCATATTCCCAACCAAAAGAAAGTAATCCTCTGATCTTCAAAAAACAACTCATCGCAACAGAAAGTACGGAGTCGGTGAATGTTTTTGATGTGGATGGAGACGGGAAGCTGGATATTGTTTCCGGTAATTTTTGGTACAAAGGACCATCGTTCAAGGAAAGGCACCTGATAGGACAGATCAAAAGAGTCGGTGAATATTATGACGACTTTTCAACCATTCCTATGGACGTGAATGGGGATGGGAAGATGGACTTTGTAACCGGTGGCTGGTTTGGGGGGAAATTGTTATGGAAAGAAAACCCAGGTAATAATGGGGAATGGACCACCCACGAAATTGCAGAGACCGGTAATATAGAGACAACCCGAGCCTGGGACGTTGACGGTGATGGATCCCTTGATATCGTCCCCAATACACCCGGCAAGCCATTGTCCTATTATAAATTGAAAAAAGACGGTCAGGGTAATGGGGCCGGGGAGTTTTTCAAAATCAATGTGGTGGATAAGCATGGCCACGGGCTTGGCTTTGGTGATGTAAATGGAGATGGGAGAGGTGACTTTATCCTACACAACGGATGGCTGGAGGCCCCGGAAAATAGAGAAAATGGGGAATGGAAATTTCATCAGGATTTTGATTTAGGGAGTGCCAGCGTGCCTATTTTGGTGGTAGATGTAAATGGGGATGGTCTCAATGATTTGATAGTAGGACAGGCCCATGATTATGGGCTGGATTGGTACGAGCAGGTAACGGAAAGCGGTCAAGTTAAATTCGTGAAACATTCTATAGATCCCTTTCAATCCCAATATCACTGCCTTGAATGGGTGGATATAGATAATGATGGGCAAATGGAACTGGTAACCGGAAAAAGGTACCGGGCACATAATGGAAATGACCCAGGAGCTGATGATCACTTGGGCATTTATTATTTCAAATGGAATGGTAATTCCTTTACCAAAAACATCATTAGCTATGGGCCATTTGGAGAGGGTAAAGGTGCAGGGATATTTTTTGCCGTAGAGGATGTGAATCAATCCGGCTTTAAGGATGTGGTAGTAGCCGGAAAAGACGGTTTGGCCGTATTTTATAACCAAGGGAACTAATAATTAATACAATCATAACCTAAGGTTTAAATTAAATAACCCGAAGAAATGTAATTTCCCATTCTGATTAAATCCAATCAAACAACTGTAAGGCATGAGAAAATTATTGTTATTAGTGGGCTGCTTACTGGTATTCCTACCGGTAATTGCCCAAGAAACTGCTACAGGGGTAGTATTCGAGGACCTCAATGAAAATGGAAAGAAGGAAAGAAGGGAAAATGGGATTCCCGGGGTAGCCGTTAGCAACGGAAAAGAAGTGGTGCTTACGGATGACAAAGGGAGGTATGCTCTTCCTGTAGGTGATGATAATATAATTTTTGTGGTAAAGCCCAGTGGCTATTCCTTGCCATTGGGTGAAAACAACTTACCTCAATTTTATTATATACACAAGCCAAAAGGCTCCCCGGCCCTTAAATATGAAGGTGTGGCATCTACGGGAAAATTAACAAAATCCATAGATTTCGCATTACAAAAAGCGGATGAAGAAGATAACTTCACCGCCTACATTTTTGGAGATTCCCAGCCCTACAACATAGAGGAGCTTGAATATTTTAAACGAAGCGTGGTGGAAAAGGCCAAAGGCGAAGAGGGCGTAAGTTTTGGGTTAACCCTGGGGGATTTGGTAGGGGATGACCTTTCACTTCACTCCAATTATGCACAAGTCGTACAGGGGATGGGGCTGCCTTGGTTTAATGTGATGGGGAATCACGACATGAACTACGATGCCAAGGTGGACGAGCACACCGATGAATCCTTTGAGGCTACATTTGGCCCTGCCAATTATGCTTTTAATCACGGGGACGCCCATTTTGTTGTCCTTGACGATATTCTGTATCCGGATCCTAGGGACGGGCAAGGGTACTGGGGAGGCTATAGGGAGGATCAGCTCGATTTTGTGGAAAACTACCTTAGCCACCTTGATAAAAATTCCTTGATCATAATCGCCCAGCACATCCCTTTGTATCATATTGAAGAGGGCTCTTTTCGTAATGCAGATCGTCAGCGATTGTTTGACATGTTAAAGGATTTCGAAAATGTACTGGCCTTTTCTGCGCATACCCATTACCAACGACATCACTTGTATGGGCAGGAAGATGGCTGGAAGGGGAAGCGACCTTTTCATGAATTTAATGCAGGTACCACAAATGGTGACTGGTACTCTGGGAAGCTTGATGATGAAGGGCTTCCGGTATCCACCATGAGAGATGGCACCCCAAAAGGGTACACCTTGCTAGAGGTAAAAGGCACAGATTACAAACTAACCTATAGGGTCTTGGATAAGCCAAGGGACCACCAGATGCATATCTTTCACCCCAAGGTAGTAGCGAATAACCGTGGTACGCAGGCAGGAATATTTGTCAATTTCTATATGGGACATGAGGATGACAAGGTAGAATATCGTATAGATGATGGAGATTGGAGACCAATGAACTGGGTGGAGGTCCCAGACCCTAAATTTTCAGCTGAAGTGATGGAGTGGGACACCGCAGAAACCCTGATGCCCGGTAGAAGGCCTTCCAACCCCGTTAATTCGGCACATCTTTGGAGGGGAAGTATTCCTACCAATCTCGGGGAAGGTAAACATAAAATCGAAGTACGGGCTACAGATATGTTTGGGAGAACACATTTTGGCCGTAGCGAATATACCTTGGCCAAACCAGTCGTAATAAACAAATGATTTAATGAGGGGAAGACAAAAGTCTTGGCATAGGACTTAGACCTTTGCCAGGACTTTTTTATTTTAGCCCTGCAGCAAAATAAACATAAGATGAGAACCTTCACCTTAGGCAATTCAGCAGATGAAGTCATTGCCCTTTTTCCTAATAGAACGATTAAAGAAGTGCAGCTTGGTGACCAAAAGGTGTGTGTGACAAGGGACGGAAAATCTTTCTTTGCCTTCGAACGGCTATGTCCCCATAGGTTGGCAAATCTCCGGGAAGGCCAACTCAATGAATTTCAAGAGGTGATTTGCCCCCTTCACCATTACCGTTTTGAGCTAAACTCAGGAAGAGTCAAGGCGGGGGATTGCAGGGACTTGAAGGTTTACAAAGCCGAATTGCAGGAATCTGGACTAAAGATCAGTATTTAATGCTTGTAAAATCTAATGATTTTAATTGATTATTTTTAAATAGATCAGAAATACTTTTAAGTTATTTTGCAGGGTTTTTTTTTATAGGTGTGATTGTGTACATTTAGAATACATATATTTTTAGCCCAACATACCATTCTAAAGCATGAAAATCAGGGAAATACGTTTATGGGTTTTTGTTTTTGGACTGCTGTCATTGATTGCAGTGTACCTGTATTTTCAGTCCCAATCTAACCGTGAACAATTAGAGGCCCAATCCTTAAAGGCCATTTCTTTGTCCAAACTTAGTCTTCTGGAAACCTTTAACAATTACCAAGATAGGCTTGAAGGTTATTTTATCAGAAACATGGTTCGAAGTATTGAAGGAGAGGAATCCCCCGCAGGACAATTAGCAGGTTTGTTGGATAAAAACCATCCTTTTGAGGTGTTGAAACTTTCTCAGCTTTCTCAGGATAGGGTAAATGAATTTTACAGGGGGCTTGAAGCTAATATCGTTTTTAGGGATGGGCAGGCCTGTTTAGAGGTAGCGGGTTTATGGGTCGACTTTGAGCCTTACCTTCAAGATGAATCTGTAAGTTTACAGTCTTCATTGATAAATTCGAAGATAGCAAGAACCTATGCGTTTCAGGAGGAGACCCATCCACTTATATTCGAGTCCTTACATGTAATTCCCTTTGAGGATCTAATGAAGTTCAATCAACAGAACCGGTTTTTTGATGAAATATACATATTGGACAGCCTGGGAAAAGTGATTTTCCCCGAAAGCTCAAGAGGACTGGAACTTTTAGACCACGAGGGAATTAAAAAAGGTAGTTTCGAGGAGGATAAGGGGTTTTCCTCCTCCAATAGGGGCGACCAACACCTTGAACTCAAAATAGGGACGGTGGAGTATGATGGTTTTTTAACCTCACTACAGATGGCGGGCCAGCCCCTTCATTTATTAGGTGTAAAGGAGAGCAGTCAATTTCATAAAGTGGCTTATCGAATTGACTTTAATTTGCTCAGCTTACTCTTAATTGCATTGACATTGGTGTTCATTTCAATTCCAGTGCTTAGTATATTCTCCATGGGAGAGGGGGACATTCTAACGAAAAGCAGGGTGGTGGGCCTTGGGTTTTCGCTCATCATGTTCATGTTGATTTTGGGGTTCTCTGTTGCTTTCTTTCAAAACCAGCAAACAGCTAAACATCCCTTTCTAAAGGTAAATGATGAAGAGTCTGAAATCCAGCAAATTGAAGGTGAATTTATAACTGAGATAACATATTTGCTGGAGAAGTTGAATCATCCTGAGGTGGAAAACGAGTTTTTAGTAAAGAATTTCCGGCTACCGGTATATGAATATCTCACATTTTCCATAGAAAAGAGCACGCTTGGTGATGTGAGCACTTTTGTTTTTGCGGGTTCAAACCCAAAAAAGATCAAATTTAGCGATAGGCCTGTAGTTTCCATACCTAACAGGGATTATGTAAGAGCTGTAAATGCTAAGGGACCTGGTCATGCCTTTATAAGCTCTCAGTTTTCAAAAGCCAGTGGGAAATTGGAAGGGGTCATAAGTATTGGAGAAGGGATGAAAGGAAAAGCTGTGACCTTTGCCATTGATTCATTATCACCTGAGTTGAGTAATAGACACAGGTATTTTTTGTTTAAACCAGGGGGGGAGGTATTGCTGAAAAGTGATAAGGTGAATATTCCAGTTTCCCAACTCCAGGATGCCCTGGGTGGATCCAAGTGGGAGGAGATCAGAAGTTTAGTGGAAAACAACCCTGAACCTGGGAATCGTGATTTTTGGGAGGTTCCGGTGCATGTGAACGGATATGGGTATGTGGCCATATTAAAAAAACTAGATTTATCATCCTTTGATGCGCCAATCTGGGGACTTTATCTCGTTGATCAACATTTACAAAATACCCTTCATGCCCTGACAGCCCTGGAGGCATTACTAATTTTGCTAACCTATTTTGTTGTGTTGATTATATTGACCGTTTTTCACAGGTTGACTAACCCGAGGAATATTTATCTTAAGGTTAAGCCCTTTGAATTTGAGTGGTATAGACCCAGCTTGGGAAAGAGAGATGCCTTTTTATTTGCTAATTATTTGATGTTTGTGTTCATCATTTTGTTTGCCCTAGCCTACCTGTTTCTTTCGCTTAATTTTTTCATGTCATTGCTTTGGGCGATTATCTTCAGCTATGTATCTAGTATTTGTAACTACGTGTTGATACATGGGATGAACGTTAGGAGAGAAGGGGTAAAAGTTGCTAATTTTTTGGGTCCTGCCTTATTCATTGCCTTGTTGGCGATGGCCGCACAACTTATTTTTGTTTTTGGCACAAGCCAAGGGATCATTATTGTTTTTACAATAGCGCTTCTCATTTTGTTGATCGGTTTTATATTTCTATGTGCCTACATGTCGGGTTTCAATAAGTTCCTGAAGCTATCCCCAGATATAGAAAACCCTTCGACCCTACTGGAAAAGGCACATCTAAGGCTAACCCGCTTTTGGGCCAATTTCACCCGGCTTCCCGTGGAGAAACGTATATATGCCCTCAATTTTTTGCTTTGGGTGTTTATTCTCGGGTTTATTCCAGGATACATCATTCACAGACACGTTTTTCATCAGGAAAATTACCTATGGCAGGAAACGATGAGCCCGCCCCATGAGGGTTCTCAAAGAGTTATAAACGAAAATGGATTCTATCATGAATTAATCCAGATACATGAAAAAGTGAGGCGTAACAATTTTGTAAAGGTCATTAGCAGGGATGAACAGGTCCATGATTTTATAACTGCAAGTTTTGAAGCGGTTAAACGATCGTTTTTTGAAGGAAGGATTCCCCTTCAGGGTAATTTGGAGGGGAATTCCAGGAGCTTTGTGGGCCTGGTGGCCGATAAATTTGGGAGGGTTCCTTTTTTAGTAGCAAGTGTTGCCTTAACCTTGCTGTTGCTCTTTCATCTCCTTTTGAGGGTAAGTGATCGTGTGTTTCTGATTGACTATCTCTTTTCACATGAGAGATATCAGCTTCCCAAGGCAGCGAAGCAGCTGAAGCGGTATTTTATTGTTTGCCTGGATCATCTTGTGGCTAGAAATTGGGTGTTTGATCAATTTAATATTTCCGAAAACAAAATGCGATGCATAGACCTGGCGAAGGGAGAGACACCCCCTCATCACGAGGAGAAAGATGAAGCTTCCATGCTTATTTCAAACTTTCATACTATAGCAGGTGGAAGTGAATTAGATATCCTCATCCAATCTGATGAAAGCAAATATTATGACAAGGTTTTTATCACTTCAGGAAAATCCATATTGGATATCCTCAAAGGAGTGGAGGAGAAAAATAAAGCCCATGTTGCAGAGCAGTTAAAATGCTTTCTTTTTTTGACAGTTCCTTTACATTATAAGGCAAGTAGGATGAAAGTTCCAGATTTGTATGGTTATTTTAAAAATGACAACCTGGAATTGGGTAAGTTGATTGACGATGAAGGATTGTCAAAATTAAATCGTGAAATAAGTTTTGGACATAAGCCAGAGGCACTCTCTGCACTAATAAAAGCTACTTTGGAAGGTGAGGGGAGGGGATTAGTCAATGCGAGGGAAAGGTTTGAAAAGGCTATTCTGACTATTCAAAGGTATAACAAATCCTATTTTTACAGTATTTGGAGCCTGTTGAATTTCAAAGAGAGGAAGATGGTGTATCATTTTGCAGCAGAAGGATTCGTGAACTATACGAACAGAGAGATGTTGGCACAATTGATGCAAAAGGGGTTGATACGTCTTTCCCACGGAAAGGATAAACTGGAACTGTTTTCGGAAAGCTTTAAAAACTTTGTACTCCAGAACATTACTGCTGACGAGTTGAGGCTCTTTAGAAGGGAAGAAAGGGATACGGGGAATGCCGCCACCATAAAGGGAGCGGTAATAAGTTTCGTGTTCATCGCAGTGGCATTGTTGAGTTTATTTGACCCTAGTTTGGTAGACAAGACTGTGGCCTATCTGAGTGCAGCAATCGGGGTAATGGGGACATTGTATAGCTTTTCCCAAAAACTGCTGGGAAAATTATGGGGTAAAAAGGAATCGTAATGGGCCAAGACCTGTTAATAGAGTATAGATAAAGGCCGCAGGAACTAAAATTATCTTAAAAGTAATTGGACGAATTCAGAATTTTATTGGTATTTCAAATAAAATATGACCAGGGTTTCTTAAAAAAACATAAATTGATTGCGTGGTTTATTAGGATTACATACATTTGGAAACTATGTATTTTCTTTAAACCACAAAATTCCACAATATGGGATAAAACTCTACGTTATCTAAACGACAATTTATATGAGTAAAAGGGTAGGACCTAAAGACAGTGAACTTATCTCGCAATACAGAAACGGAAGCGAAATTGCATTCGAAAAGTTAGTTGATAAGTACAAAACCAGAGTTTATACGACTATCTTCATGATAGTTAAGGATCAAGGTGTAGCGGAAGACTTATTACAAGATGTCTTTGTAAAGGTAGTACAAACACTTAACTCAGATAGGTATAACGAAGAGGGCAAGTTTCAGCCATGGCTGATGCGAATAGCGCACAATCTAGCCATTGACCACTTCAGAAAGATGAAGAGGTATCCTTCCATATTGATGGAGGATGGATCTAATGTCTTCAATACCCTCAATTTTGCTGAGGAGAATGTGGAAGACCTAAAAGTAAAAGATGAGACTCATGCTTTGGTGAGGCAGTTGATCGATGAGTTGCCGGAGAATCAAAAGCAGGTGTTGGTCATGCGACATTATATGGACTTAAGTTTCCAAGAAATCGCTGAGCAAACGGGAGTCAGCATCAATACGGCTCTGGGTAGGATGCGTTATGCCTTAATTAATTTAAGGAAGAAACTTAAACAAATAAATATCGCCTATGACCGAATCTTTTACCCCAAATGACTTGGTTAAATACATTTACCAAGATATGGCTGAAGCCGAAGCCGAGCGGTTTGAGAAGGCTTTGTCTTCCAATCCCGTGCTGATGCAAGATTACATGGAATTGCTCAGTACTGTGGATCTTTTGGACAACCTTTTTATTACCCCACAGGATGATGTGGTCAGTGAAATCAAAAACAACTGTCAATCTGCCACCGGACTTGAAAAAGTCTAAAGAAAACCACCTAAAAAAAATCTTAACCTGTTGAACCTTCAAGGCTTTAACAGGTTTTTTTATGAACGGGCTTTAGGTCTGCTTGGAAAGTTGTAAACGAAACCCCTGTTTTTATCCATGCTTAAAAAAGAAAGGTTTAAATTATTTGTAGAGCACTTTCGAGAGAAAATGCCTGTTCCGGAGACGGAGTTGAAATATGAAACGCCTTATCAACTACTCATTGCCGTGGTGTTAAGTGCCCAATGCACGGATAAAAGGATTAATATGGTGACCCCAGCTATTTTTAGGGATTTCCCCACCCCATTACATTTGGCGCATAGTACTTTTGATGAGCTTTTTCCCTATATCAAGTCGGTGTCCTATCCCAATAATAAAACCAAGCACCTGTTGGGCATGGGCAAGATGCTCGTGGAGGCCTTTGACGGTGAAGTCCCCAGTACGGTGGAAGACTTGGTCAAGCTTCCAGGTGTGGGTAGGAAAACCGCAAATGTAATCACCAGTGTAGTTTGGAACCAGCCCAATATGGCCGTGGACACACACGTATTTAGAGTTTCCAAAAGGATAGGGCTTGTTCCCATGAGCGCAAAAACCCCATTGGAAGTAGAAAAGCACTTGGTGAGGCATTTGCCAGCAGAGGATATTCACAAAGCCCATCACTGGCTCATTCTCCATGGAAGGTACACATGCCTGGCGAGAAAACCCATGTGCGATTCTTGTGATATCACTCACTTGTGTAAATATTTTGAAAAGCAACAACTCCATAAAACTAAGGGGTTGATCTCCAAGGGAAAGTCCTGATATGTGTGGGGTCCACCTGATCATTAACCAAAAAAATTTTAAGGACCAACGGCCCATTCAGGAGATGATGCAGTGTGCTGCACATCGGGGACCTGATCAATCGGGTTGGACAAACCTTTTCCCGGGGAGTTTTCTTGCGGGCAATCGGCTTAAGACACTAGACCTAGGCAATGCAGCAAACCAACCCATAATCACAGCGGACGGTAAGGGCGTATTGGTATGGAATGGAGCCCTTTATAATTATCAGGATTTAAGAAATGAATTGTTGACCTTAGGGTATGTATTCAAGAGCCAATCTGATTCTGAGGTGTTGCTCTATTGGCTTTATCATTATGGGCTGGAAGGCACAAGGAGCCTGAGAGGAATGTATGCCCTTGTTTTTGCCGACCTAAGGAGCAAGAAGGTGACCATAGCCCGGGACCCTTTCGGAATGAAGCCACTCCATTATGCCCGCGTAGGGCAAACTTGGCTTTTCTCCTCCGAAACCAACCCTATCCTTGCTTCCGGGATCATTTCTCCCAAATTGGATACCCGCCAATACGAACCCTATCATTACCTAAGACATAGCTTCCCAGACCAGACATTTTACAGCAAAATCAAGCAAGTATTGCCGGGGACGGCTTTAGTTATCGATGAATCAGGTAAAAAGGTGAATGCCCTCCACATCCGTCCATCCAAGGGTAAATTGTCTACCCCTTCCGTGGGACAGGTGAAGGAAATGTTGGTGGATGCGGTGCTAAACCATTTCCATGCTGATGTTCCTGTAGGAATAGTATTGAGTGGGGGAATAGATAGCAGTCTTTTGTATCATCTTTGGTACCGGCAAACGGGAGTGCCTTTGTTCACCTTTACCGCCGGATTCGAAAAAAAATACCGAAAGGCCTACCCTGATGCCCGTTTTGCGGAGGCCTTGGCTGCCTCCTACCATGGTGAACACTCAGAAATTACTGTTCGACCGGAAGATGTGTTGGGTCAGTGGGAGCATTACATTGCAGATTTGGATCAGCCCATCGGCGACAGTGCTAGTTTTTTGACATGGATGATAGCCAAAGAGGCGAAAAAGAAGGTGAAAATCCTGGTAAGTGGTGCAGGAGCGGATGAATTATTTGGTGGTTATAACCGTCACAGGGCGTATATGCGTTATTTGAATTCCCCAAATTTCTGGATGTATTTAGCCAATTTACCCATTAATTTGCCATCTAAGTTTCGAAGGCTAGCAAAGATGAAATCTTCTATTTCCCCAGATCCATGCCTAACCTATCTGAATTTCGCATCTTTGCAACCTATTAGTGAATCTTTAAAGCGAAAAATATGGACGTTTTTTCCTAAAGGGCTGCCTCCCTACAAGACCGCTTTGGAATGGGACAGAACCGTGTATTTAGTAAATGATGTATTAAAAATCCACGATAATGCCAACATGGCCCACGGGGTGGAAGGAAGGGCTCCCTATATTGATTGGCCCTTGATTTCCCTTAGCTCCCATCTCTCAGAGGAAGAACACCAATCACTCTCGGGTAAGAAGTGGCTACGTGAAATTTTACGAGAGGAAGGCCTTGCTCCTATTCTGAAAAGGAAAAAGTTAGGTTTTGGGTTGCCAATTAAGGAATGGCTCTCTGATCATAAAGGCTTCAGGGAATTTTTATTTACTACTTTACAGGAGTTTGGTCATAGTGCCGGAGAGGTCTTGCCGGAGGAAATGAGGAATATGTCGTTGCAACCTTCGTTATACGTGAAGAGCTCTTTTTTGCAATTGTGGAATATTTTTGTTCTCGCGTCTTGGATAAAACAGCGTAACCTATGAGGATTATCTACATACACCAATATTTTCTTACCCCTGAGGAGGGTGGTGCAGTGCGGTCTTTTCATCTGGCAAAGGGACTGGCAAAGGCGGGTTTCCACATTGACCTCATCACTGCCCACAATAAAGGCGATTATGACATCAAAGATATGAACGGGTTTAGGGTTCACTATTTACCCGTGAAATATGAAAATAAATTTGGTTTTTTCCGGAGGTTATGGTCCTTTCTGTGCTTTGTTAGAAGTGCTAAGAAGCTTGTGGCTAAACTTCAACGTCCGGATTTGCTCTATGTTACCTCCACACCTTTGAGCACTGGGCTTATAGGGTTGTGGGCCAAGAAAAAATATGCCCTGCCTTTTGTGTTTGAAGTGAGGGACCTGTGGCCAGAAGCCCCTATTCGCTTGGGAATCGTTCGCAACCCATTGCTAAAGAACATTCTTTTTAGATTAGAAAAAAGAATTTATCAAGGGGCTTCCCAAATCTTTGCTTTATCTCCTGCCATTAAAGATTATGTTGCAGATAAGGTGCCCCATAAGCCAATTGAGATAATACCAAATTTTGCCGATACTGGGTTTTTCTCTCCAGAATATATTCCCAAAAACATACCGGCATTTGACCGCAAGAAAATCGTAAAGGTGGTGTATGCAGGTGCTTTAGGGTTTGTAAATGGACTGGAACATTTACTAAAATTAGCCAAGGAAGCAAAACTCCAAAATGCTGATTGGCAATTTGTATTGATGGGTAAAGGCGCAGTTTCCCCAAAGCTTAGGTACATGGCCAAAGATGAGAGGCTGGATAACGTTCAATTTTTGGATTTTGGAGATAAAGAGATGGTGAGAGATGTATTGGCGGACGCCGATTTGGTTTACCTTTCTTTTCGTCCGGTACCCATCCTGGGTACTGGTAGCCCTAATAAGTTTTTTGATGCTTTGGCAATGGGCAAACCTATAATCCTGAATTTTGAAGGTTGGGTAAAGGACCTGGTGGTTCAAAATAATATCGGATTTTTCCATCGTATAGGCCATGAAGAGGCCCTGATCACTGAAATTGAGAGGTCAAGGCAAAACCCCTCGGACTGGGGCAACATGCAATCTCGCGCCAGAAAACTGGCAGAGGATCAATTCTCTAAAAGAATTGCCGTGAAAAGATTAATTGCCCTGCTGAAACCCTATCGGCGAAAGGAGCCCACTAGCGGGGCCTATAACCGGACTGCCTGAAAATCTCCCTTGCATTCTCTTGCGCCATAAGCTCTTGTAAAGTGAGTGCGTTATTTTCCCTATAATCGTCCACGATATTCCAACCAATCCACCTTCCTAATCTACCCGGGGCATCGGGACTTATCTCATCCGTAAATGGGGCTTCGCCGGTATATTTTCTGATTTCAAAGGGATTGGTTTCAAAAAAGAGCTCATTTTCGATAAAATGCGCCCAGATCATTTCTTCATTAGCGTATGAACCCATAATCTCTTCGCTTGAATATCCGATGATGTGTTCATCGGGCGTGCAAGGCATCATGGTTTTGGTGAAATGGTAGGATTTTCCATAAAAAACCATTTCAGCGATCAGGGTGTTGTCTTTTAGATCCGTCTGGTTAAAGCTTGCGGATAATGCAGTGATAATTGTAGGTACCAAGTGATCCTCATCGTACCGCTTTGAAATGTAATTAGGTAGATCAGGAGGCTGAAACCTGTGGTCTGGGGGTAGAAAATAATCCAAACCTATGACCAAAATATCTTCGGTAATGAATAAATCTGAACCAAAACCACTCACATAGGTGTAAACCTGGGGCGGTGTAAAATCCGGGTAGTGGTAACGGATGGCTTTGAAAGCAAGTTCCAGGTCTTTTTCTATGGAAGAAATGTCATCAAAGTACATTTTTACTTCTTGATAAAGCTCTTGCATCCCCTCATCTTGATGAATGCTCAAAATCTCCTGGGCTAGTTCATCCTCACTATCAAAATCTTCTATCATCAGATACTGTACAGCAAACTCCGGGTACAAAGCCAGTGTCTCCAAAAGTTTGTCTTTTTCTAGCTTTTCAAAAAAAGGTTTTTCTAATCGGGTAACCGAAATATCCAAATCCTGATCTATATAAGCTGCAGGTATTTTACAATCTGTGACATTCTTTTTACAGCCAGAAAGGATCAACATGAAAATGCAAGCTGAGATCATGAAATTTTTCATTGGACAAAATTACGAACTTTCTAAGGGATGTTTATGCATTTAACATGCTTTTAGAAAATGCAAGGTTCCATGCATTATCCATTTGCTAAAACATGGTCATCACTACTAATTAATGTAGTTACATGTAATTTCAGTTACAAAAAATTATTATTCATAAATGAAAACAAGTTATTTGTATCATTTTGATGAACTAAAAAGGCTCTCAAAAGTTTAATTCATGTTTTAAAATTTAAACTAAACTAACGAATTGCCATGAAAAATCCTTTCAAACTCCATCGGCTTCTTCTAGGGCTATTGCCCCTGTTGGCCATTGTGCTTTTGCCGGCTTGTTCAGATGATGAACCCGCCCCTACCCCTCAACCACAAACTATTGTGGATGTGGCCCAGGGAGCAGACCAGTTTTCTATCTTAGTGGAAGCCGTTGTTCGTGCGGGATTGGTGGATGAACTGAGTAGCTCAGGACCATTCACGGTCTTTGCTCCTACCAATCAGGCGTTTAATG
>PXCO01000389.1 GCA_003565295.1 Cyclobacteriaceae bacterium | reverse complement strand
TTATCATTTGCGAGATTCCCCCGAAGCGAGTCCCCCGAAACAAGTTCGGGGCAGGCAGGGGCAGGCTATCCCGAAGATCGGGACAAGTTGTGGCAAATAAAAATCAATTATGAACACATGAAATCGAGCATGACGAGAGCGACACACGGGGGGATGATTATCGTTGCGAGATTCCATCTGACCATAAAAAGACAATTATAAACAGATGAAAAGAACAAAGGTTTTTGTACTTGGGGGCACAGGGTTTATCGGATCAGCATTGATGAAGAAGTTCTCTCAAGAGCTTGACAAATATGAAGTATGGGCGCTCATCCATAGAAATGTGAACTTCAGAAACCTGGAATGTTTCAATACATATACAGGTGACTTACAGTCATTTGATCTGGGGTTGTTGGATAAATTTCAACCTGACCATATTATTCACATGGCAAGGATGAGTGGAAAAGGGGTAAAAGGAAGACAAAAATCTGCCCAAAAAGGAGCAATTGCGAATAAAAGAATCATTGATCACCTTAAAACCATGGCAAATAAGCCTACGGTGCATTATGTGAGCGGAACGCTTGTATATGGTGATTGTGGTCAAAAGACCGTAAACGAGGATTCTCCCATTAATCCCACAGGCTTTGCCAAGGAGTATATAGAGGCAGAAAAGCCTTGGATGGAGATTCTAGAAAATGGATCTCTCCCTGTAATTATGTATAGGCCTCCCTGGATTATGGGTGCCAATTCTTGGTTTAAAAACTTTTTCTTGAATTATATGTGGAAATTCAAAAAGGTCCCCATGTTAGGAGAAGGAGAAAACTGGATGACAATCATCGATGTCGTGGACTGTGCGGGATTAATTTTGCATGGGCTGGAACATGGTAAACCTGGGAATTACTACAACTTAGCAATCCCCGATTACCACTTAAAACATAAGGATTTTGCCAAAACCATTTCTGAATTGACAGGATATCCCGTAGATCCATTGAGCCGGGAGCAGATTATACAGAAGTTTGACGAAACCATTTATGAAGCCTTTACCTTTTCTGTAAAATCCATATCCAAGCATAAAGGCTTTTTTCAGTCCTATAATTTTGAATATCCCAACATAGTGCCAATGATTGAAAAAAATACGGCTTCTGTCATGAATGCCACAAAAGCCTAAACCTATCACCTAATCCACTTTACTGCCTTGATACCTATACTTAAGGCAACTTTAAAGTTAAATGGCTTGTTCCGTTTTGCGTTTAAATCGCGCTGTAAGCTAATTCTTAAAAGATTTAAATAATGACGCTGGTAAAAGGGTAAAGTATTAGGGAATTCAATTTGCTGCAATTTTAAAGAATATGTTTCCAATAAATCAGCGTCGCTAAAAAGCTTATGGCCCAGCTGTTGGTAAATAAAAAACAATACTTTAAAAGAGGCGAAATAAATCCCGAACCCATATTTTTTGAAGCAGTTCTGGTCATGTAAAAAGTTTCGGTCTGCTGCTAAAACTTCGTAGCAATCGAGCACATGTTTTTTTCGCACTGTGTTCATGGTGGATGATGGGTTCACATTCCTCCTGTAGATTTCCTTGTTTAAGAAGGCCACCTCATCCGAAAAATATAAGGCCTTTAAATTAAAGTGGCGATCTTGCATAAACAGCCCTTCAGGAAAAGTAAGTTGATTCTCTATCAATAGCTTTCTTTTCCATATCTTGGCATAGGTCGCCATGCTCACCTTTCCGAAATACATGGGGCTGATCACCTCCACTCCAGGCTTTGGCATACTATTTATCAAAGGGGATAAACTTATTCTATTCCCATTTTCCACATAGTTGCCGAAGCGGGCAATTACACCGTCAGCATTTGACTGCAGGGCATAGCGATAAAGGTCCTCGCAGTAATTTAGGAATGGGAAATCGTCACTGTCTACAAAAGCCACATAATCACCAATGGCGTGATTTACTCCCACGTTTCTGGCTACTGAAAGTCCTTTGTTAGGTTGATCGATGAGGGTAATTCTAGAGTCATTTTTTGCAAATTGCTCTGCGATGTAACCAGATTGATCGGTAGAACCGTCATTGACCAGTATTATTTGGATTTCATCAAGGGTCTGGTTCACCACCCTTTCCAAGCATTCTTGAAGGTATTTCTCTACGTTGAATATGGGCACTACCAAGGAGACTTTAGGTCTCTTTCTTGATTTCATATGATTATAATTTGCTTTTTATAGGCCATAACTTGCCCCGTACCACCGGTCGGGGTGGAATCTCGCTATTTTAATCATCCCACTGTGTGACGTGCTCGTCATGACCTGACTGCCGTCAGGACAGGCTTGATTTCATTACTTCTTCTTAAAAGTATACAATGCATATTCACCTAGGCTCCAGAAGGGGGTGGCGTTCAAGGATCGATCAAAATCCCATAAGAGTTCACTGACTTTTTTCCCCATTTTTTTCACCCAATAATGCCTGTACCAAGCAGGGTAAAGTATGGAATATCCTTTTTTCTTTTCTACATTGAAATGTTCCTTAAATGCTTTTTTGATCTCACCAGGTGATGGACATTTGCTCTCCAAGACTTTTGATCCAGAGTACCCTCCCCAAATGGTTTTAAACCTGCTGAAAGCTTTTTTAGGGGAAAGTTTGGCAAGATGATAAATAACTTCCATCACGTACCATTTGTTGACAAAAGTGAACAGCATGGTCCCGTCATCTGCTAGATGCTCATTAAGAGCAGCCGAAATTTTTTGCAAATCCTCCACCGTATTTAATGCTCCGAAAAACACATAAATATGATCAAATTTTACGCCTGGAAATAATTGACCCAAATCCTCAGGAGTCCCTACTTTTACATTGACATTATTCAACCCTAGCGACCTTGCCTTTGCCTCAGTATGTTTATGCATCGCAGGGGATATATCTAGCCCATAAATTTGTTTTTCTGGGAAAATTTGGGCGAAATGACACACGTCCAAACCTGGTCCGTAACCGATCTCCAAAACCTTGTCAAAATTAAATTGCTTAACTTCCTCTCTAAAAGATTGTCTTATACGCTGTAATACAACATTTCTCCAATACCTCTCCTCAAAATCCCGAGCGTCTTCATCATAATAATCGGCCACCTTTTGATAATAGGTACTCTCATTCATAAGTTCGGTACTTTGATTCATAGGTCTTGTCAATATTTATCTCGCTAATTTTAAACTTAGAAGCCTTCAAAGAAACACTTAAGGGGTCTGAAAATAATCTGGACAACAATTCTTCATCCATAAACTCAGGGAAATTTTCTTTGATAACTCTGGGGTACTTTTCCTGTATATACACTTGATAGCCGCCGTAAGAGGAACCCTTTCTGTTTAAGTTATACTGCTTTGTGGGGTCAAACTCAAATACCATTTCACGAAAGGGTTCCAAGCTCCGCTGTTTTACACTCCTAAATATCTTTATAAACGAATACATGCATTTATTTACAAAATTAGAAGGATTCTGTCGATATGAAGCCTCTTTGGGAAAAGTCAGCTTTGGGAAATAACTGGAAATCCAAGGGTTGGCCGCTAAAAGTGCCTGGTAGGTTTCTTCCCCATAGTAGGGTTTCAAATTAAACAATTCGTTGGCTGTATAAAAATTCTGGTTGTAGATTTTAAGGTTTGACTCGTCGAAAATATGGTTCATGCATAGATACACACCCCCTCTGTTTTTTTTTCGGTGAGTGAAAAACCTGTAAAAGGTATCAAACAAATAAAAAAACCAAATACATTGGTTCCTGGTTACAATAAATAAATCCAAGTCCGCCTTTTTTTCTTTGGTATCCACGGGGTTGCCGGCAGCAATGGAACCAGATACCCCAATGAATTTGACAATTGGCAACTTAGCAATTATGTCCAGCATTCTTCGATGACCATTGACCAATTCTTCTGCTCTTTTGAAATCCTTGGGTTTAATTGAGATTTTATCGGATAGGCTTTTTAAACCAATGAAGCCTTTTCCCTCTAGAATCAAGTCCTTATCCTTTAGTTCTTGAATCGCCACATCCAGCTCTTCCCCATCCGAAATATTCAACTTTTCTTTTAAGACTCCCTTGCTAAGGACATCATTAAATATGCCTGCATAACTAACAAAGTAAACAATCCTTTTTGTCAGTGAGACACCTTCCCATATATTATTTTGACCGATATTTTCCAAGATGGAATACTGGGTGTTATGTTAAATTTAACAAAATTAATTTGATTCTGGAACAAAATTTTTCAGAATAATAAACTAACAGTCCCCAAAGTAAAATGTTTGAAAAAATGGCCGGAATTACAGAATTCACATTCCCTATTAAAAAATTTTCCGCTGTTTTTTTTAATGAATTTTCATAATAGAAGTAAAACTGAAGGCAGCAAAAAAATGGCTTCCAGTTTTTTTCTTACCGTTTGTGAATCATGGGTTTGCTCCGCAAATGACCTAATGTGAAACATGATTATGACCAATAAAATAAGTGTAAACCTGTGATAAAACGATGGAAGGAAAATAAATAACGACATCAAGCAAACTGTCCCTAAAACTCCTAGAAATTTCAATAAAATTTTAGTCTTTCTCACTCCTGCCAACACAGGCCCAGAAATAAAAGCCGCCGATCTATCCTCATCCAGGTCCAGAATGGCGAGAAATAGGAGATTAAATGATGCGATAATCCAATACACCATCCAATAGAATACCCATTTAAATCCTAAGAAACCCCAATCAACGAAAGCCAGGGGTGCCAAGGATATACCTGCAACATAAAAAAAAGCTATCGATACTTCTTTGTAAAATGGTAGTGACGAAAAAAAAAACATCCCAACAATCCTCACCAATATCATTAAAAATGCCAAAGCAAATCCCAAGTATAGTAGGTTGAAACTATTCAGTTCTGCCAAGACTAGGTATAACCCGAACCCTATTGCTGGAAAAAGAAAGATGACAAGTGCATTAAAATGTTCTTGATGAAAACGATGTCTTTTGGTCAACACCTTTCCCTTTGCCAGCCGGGCATCCATCAAGTGATCAAGAGTATAAACCACCCATACTGCCAGTCCAAGTACTAAGTAATACCGTGCGTCAAGTTTTACCTTAAGCAATTCTGCAAAAAAGTACATCCCCGCACAGGCACCAAAAACCGTGTCCAAGGACAAAAGGTGTAGTCTTAAGTATCCCTCTCTTAAAGCTTTTCCCAATGCATAAAAATTCATCTCACAAAGTATATCTCAAGTAATTTGCAGTAATTTGGAAAGCCAACAGTTCAAATACAAAAATTTACGCTGCAAAATGAAAAAAATATTGATGGGATTGCTAATGCTATTAGGTGGGCAGGGAATTTGCCAGGAGGGTATCCGCGTAGCCTGTATAGGCAATAGTATCACTGAAGGGCCCGGGCGTAATCATCCACAGAGTTATCCGCTACAGCTTCAATCCATTCTGGGAGAGGAATTCACCGTGAAAAATTTTGGCGTGAGTGGAAGCACATTGCTGAAAAATGGGGACAAACCCTATTGGGAGGAGGATCAATTTGAGGCCGCCAAGGCGTTTAAGGCTGAAGTGTTAATCATCAAACTGGGAACTAATGACACAAAACCACAAAACTGGAAGTACAAAGATGACTTTATCAATGATTATGTCGAATTGGTGGAAATGTTGAAACCAACGATGGGGGATACTCCTCGCATTTTTATTTGTCTGCCCGTTCCCATTTTTCAAGATAATTGGGGGATCACCACTTCCATACTTAACCACGAGATCATTCCTGCCCTAAGTGAAATTGCGGAAAAAACCGGTGCTGAAATCATAGATTTATATTCAGCTTTAGAGGATAAGGCCTCACTTTTCCCTGACGGCATACACCCTAACGCCCAAGGAAATAAGGTAATGGCTGAAACTGTGGCTTCCCATGTTCAAATGGTAAAACCATGAAGAAGTTTTGGTTGGTACCGATTGCGGCTTGTATGGTTAATTTGTGGTCACCTGAGTTGGCTAGGGGGCAAGCGGATAACGTTTTTTTGGAAAAACTACCTTCTAATGGGAGGGTGGTGGTCTTAGGAAACAGCATCACCTATGCGGGGCATTACATTCACCAGTTCGTCACGGCCGGACTACTGAATGGAACCTATCAAAATCTGGAATTTATCAACCTCGGACTGCCCAGTGAAACTGTCTCGGGACTTTCAGAGGATGGACATGCCGGAGGCGAATTTCCCCGCCCTAACTTGCATGACCGCCTGGGTAGAATAATGGACACACTATCTCCGGACTTGGTAATTGCCTGTTATGGAATTAATGATGGTATTTACTTGCCTTTCGACCCATACAGGTTTGAGCAATATGTGGAGGGTATGGAGAGACTACATCGGGAAGTAACCCGCAAGGGCGCAAGAATAGTCCTTTTATCCCCGCCAGTCTATGACCCGGTCCATGATGAATCATATGCAGAGGTTATTCATCATTATGCAGACTGGTTAATTCAACAAAGAGATGAAAAAGATTGGGAGATCATCGATATTCATTGGCCCATGTTTGAATTTTTGACAGGAAAAAGGTCTACAGATACCTCCTTTTATCTCGCCAAGGACGGCATACATCCCAATGAACTTGGTCATTGGCTAATGGCTAAATCACTCCTAAAGGCATTTAATGTTTTTAAAGAGCCACTCCCCAATGAACCCGGAACTTTTTTTTGCCATCATCCGGATGGAATCCCCTTGCTGCGTTTGTGTTCAGAAAGGATCAATCTTTCCCGTGATTATTGGCTACATAAAATTGGCCATGAAAGACCCGGGATAAAGCCGCCCTTGCCGGAAAAAGAATTTCAACATAACTACAACCTCTTGGGCAAAAAGATGCGGGACAAGTTAAAGCAAATTCAATCCAACCCTATTAGCGTCAAACAGATAAAGTGAAGAACAGCATTAATGACCCAGACTGTGAAGTTATTTTTCATGCTTTTGGATGTTTTCCCTGAATTTTTCCTGTATGATTTCCTGAACAGTCCTCCCCTCAATTTTGCTTTCCAACCAGGAAATGATATCCAAATACAGAAAGGCCCTTTTTTCGAAAGGGTGATTTTCGTAAGGTTTCAGTCTTTCCCTAAGGCTGATGAACGCTTGCTTAAGCTCGTAATCGTAAATTTTACCCAGGGAACGCACAAAGACCATCATTTCTTTCTGAACCTGATGCAAATCGTCCATTTTGACCAAAAAACGGTAAACATTCCGGATTTGCTTCTCCAGGTCCTCATCTTGCCCCGCCTCGTAGCTGGCAATAAGTTTAAGAATATGGGCAAATACTTGTAAGTCTTCCCGCAACCCATCCCCGGTCCTTTTAATCACTTCATCCAAATAAGTTATGGCTTTGAGGTTATCGCCACTTCCAAAATAAAGACATGCTACCTTATAGTTTAATACCGCCTGATGATGCACGTCCAGTTTTCCCTTGAGCTTTTTAATCTCCTTGTTAAATGGTGGCAGAATCTCCTTTACCCCTTTACTAAATTCCCCCATCAAAAAATGTAAATTGATGGTATTGGAAAAATAATATAAGAAAGCCAACACCCTACAATTATCATCCATTGTGAAGTCATCCGTTTCCAGGTTTTCCTTAAACTCCTCAAGGACTTGCATAAACCGTTCATAATAGCCGAGGTAAAAAAGTGTATCCAAGAGGTAATGATAAGCTTTCAGGTAGTTACCGGTGGCCACTTTTCTCATCTGTGGTTCCTCCATGTAGATATCCACCCAGCGCTGTGCTGCCCTGTAGCAAAGAGGGAAATCTTGTATAATATGATAAAACCAAACCTGAGCCTGAAAAAGGTACATTTTTTCATAAAAAGACAGTTCCCTAATGCGATATTTGGGCATATTCTGCCGGTAAAATTGCTCGATAAGTTGCCTGTCTTTCTCATCCTTTACGTATCCGGTTTTTAAATAAAGTCCATAAAGTTGCAAGGAAAGATTGCTGAACAAATTTTTACGGGTTACATGTCCCAGCAATTGCTGGGATTCCTGACTGAGGGTGTCAGCCCTGTTTCTCATACTTCGGGTAATGTGCAAAGATTCAATTACTTTTTCCAGCTCTACTACTCTGAGCATGATGGTGTCCAGATGAAACTGTGAAGCCATCTGCTTGGCCTTTTCCAGTAGCCGAAGACTTGATTTGTATAAACCCTTATTATAAAGTATCCTGGCAAAATCGATTTGTTCATTGAGTTCTAATTCCACGTTCTTCTCTGCATGGAGAAGACGTAAACTGATTAAAAGTTGTTTTTGAAGGTGCTGCTTCATGTTCCCCAACTGTTTCCGTGACACAGGAGCTTTTTTGAGCAGTTCTTTTTCGTCAAAATGAGCCATTTTATCCATGACCTCAAACAGGCGTATAAACTTGGCTTCCTGATTGGCCTCAAGCCTATTGACAAATAACTTAAAATTCCGTTTTTCTGCCGGCGACAGGCTTTTAATCAAGTCAAATAAACTGTCTTTTTTATTTTCGGGCTTCATATTTCCAAAAGATTCAACTATCTGATTGTCAGATCAAAATGTAAAAACATTACTAATCAGGGATCGGAACAATAAAGATACTTTAATTTATGTTCCTAATTCAAGCTTTTACTTTAGAATGACTAAAACTAATTCATATATGGATACTGGACACGTTTTTATCTTTGACACCACCCTTAGAGACGGGGAGCAGGTCCCCGGATGCAAGCTTAACACCCCTCAAAAGATTGAAATCGCCCAACAACTCGAACAGCTCGGAGTAGATGTCATAGAAGCGGGATTCCCCATTTCCAGCCCAGGAGACTTTAAGTCCGTGGTGGAAATTTCCAAACATGTGACAGAACCCGTGGTCTGCGGGCTCTCCCGCGGAGTGAAAAAAGACATAGAAGTGGCAGCCGATGCCTTAAAGTTTGCCAAAAGGGCTCGGATCCACACTGGAATAGGCACCTCAGACCACCACATCAAGTATAAATTCAAAAGCAATAGAGAAAGAATACTGGAGTGGGCCGCAGAAGCTGTGGCTCATGCCAAGCAATTTGTGGAGGATGTGGAATTTTATGCCGAGGATGCCGGACGTACCGAAAATGAATACTTAGCCAGAGTGTGTGAGGCTGCTATCAAGGCCGGCGCCACGGTTTTGAACATACCAGATACCACCGGTTATTGTCTTCCAGACGAATATGGTGCCAAAATTAAATACCTTGTTGACAATGTAAGAGGTATTGAAAATGTGACTATCTCAGCGCATTGCCATAATGACCTGGGTTTGGCCACCGCAAATTCCATTTCAGCGGTGATGAACGGTGCCCGGCAAATTGAATGTACCATCAATGGAATAGGAGAAAGAGCTGGGAATACCTCCCTGGAAGAAGTGGCCATGATCATCAAGCAACATCCCAGGCTGAACCTTCAAAACAACATCAACTCCAAATTACTAAACCCCATCAGCCGACTGGTAGCCGAGAGGATGGGAATGTATGTGCAACCGAACAAAGCCATCGTAGGCTCTAATGCTTTCGCGCACAGCTCCGGTATCCATCAAGACGGTGTGATCAAACACAGGGAAACTTATGAAATCATCGACCCAATGGAGGTCGGTGTGGACGAGTCAATGATTGTACTTACAGCAAGGAGCGGCAGGGCAGCATTGGCATACAGGGCGCACAAAATCGGATATACCCTTACAAAATTAGAATTAGACAAGGTTTATAAGGTTTTTCTCGACTATGCAGACCTTAAAAAAGAGATCCTCGACGAGGATTTGCATGAGATCATATCGGCCAGCAAGTTAGGCAGCAAGGTGGAAGTTTGAGCAGGATAGGCCTGAATCATCTGCCTCCAAGACCTAAGTAGAGAAGGACTTGGAGGCATTTTGATTTCATGAGATTGGAAAAAACTTTGGTGAACAGTAACATTTTAGATAATTTTGGCCTCCAATAAAATTTAGGTGGATAGTTTACGCATAAGAGCGCCCATTTATTCACCTCTCAGGCCAAAGCTCCTGCGTAAGTGCACAGAGCTTCAAGCAACAGAAAAATTATTCGATGAAAAAAACTAGAGCGGTTATCACGGGAGTTCAGGGTTGGGTTCCTGATTATGTATTGACCAACCAGGAACTTGAAACCATGGTGGATACCAATGATGAATGGATTACCAGCAGAACAGGGATCAAGGAAAGAAGGATTCTGAAAGGTGAAAACAAGGGTACTTCCGTAATTGGCACCGAGGCTGTGAAGGGCCTGTTAGAAAAAACCAACACCGACCCCAGGGAAATAGATTTGATCATTTGTGCCACGGTAACACCGGACATGTTTTTTCCTGCCACAGGCAATATAATTGCAGCAAATGTGGGCGCAGTCAATAGTTACAGCTTTGACATTTCAGCTGCTTGTTCCGGCTTTTTATATGGGCTTTCCATTGGGAGCCAGTTTATTGAAACCGGAGCACACAAAAAGGTAATTGTGATAGGTGCCGACAAAATGTCAGCCATTGTGAACTACGAGGACAGGACTACTTGCATTATTTTCGGAGACGGCGGTGGAGCAGTGCTGCTGGAACCGACCCAAGAGGAGATTGGTATCATGGACACCAAACTGCACACAGATGGCAAGGGTGCCAACTTCCTACACATGAAAGCAGGGGGGAGCCTTAGGCCGGCAAGTTTGGAAACTGTAGCTAATAAAGAGCACTACATTTTTCAAGAGGGATCTACGGTATTTAAATTTGCCGTAACCAACATGGCCGAGGTAAGTGCCAATATCATGGCAAGAAACCATCTTACCGGAGACGACATTGCCTGGCTCGTCCCCCACCAGGCCAACAAACGCATCATTGACGCCACTGCCAACCGCATGGGAATAGGGCCGGAGAAGGTAATGCTCAATATAGAAAAATACGGGAATACTACTGCAGGCACGCTACCCCTTTGTTTGTGGGATTACGAATCCAAATTAAAAAAGGGGGACAACCTTATATTAGCTGCCTTTGGCGGAGGGTTCACCTGGGGAGCTACCTATCTCAAATGGGGTTATGATACAAAAGGATAAAATTTTCAAATAACTTATATGGCTAGTACCGCTGATTTCAAAAATGGCCTTTGCATGGAATTTAACAATGACATTTTCAGCATTGTGGAATTCCAGCATGTGAAGCCTGGCAAAGGACCTGCGTTTGTTAGGACAAAGCTAAAGAGCCTTACCACAGGAAAAGTCTTAGACAAAACCTTTAGTGCAGGGGAAAAAGTCACCACTGCGAGGGTAGAAAAGCGCTCTCATCAATTTATCTACGCAGATGATATGGGATATCATTTCATGGATATGGAAACCTTTGACCAAATCCCCATAGAGGAAAAACTGATTGAACGGGCTAACCTTCTGAAGGAGGGGCAGCTGGTAGACATCCTGGTTCATGCCGAAACCGAAAAACCCTTGGGCGTGGAACTGCCTCCCTTTGTGGAATTGATGATCACCTATACAGAGCCTGGTCTGAAAGGGGATACCGCGACCAACACATTGAAACCCGCCACCTTAGAAACCGGGGCAGAGATAATGGTACCCCTATTTGTGGAACAAGACACCCTGATTAAGGTAGACACCAGGGATGGTTCCTATTCAGAAAGGGTGAAATAATTTAGCGAAAACGAACTGATTTTGTTAAATTACATCCCTTTATTTATCCTGAATCAATATATCATAGCATTCCAACTGCCTTATTTCAAAAACGTGATTTTATGAAAGCGAAAGAAATTCAAGAATTAATAGACTTTATATCCCATTCAGGGTTAGCCGAGGTTAAAATAGAAACCGACGAATTTAAGCTGTCCATTAAGAAAAGTTCGGAAAATTCTGCACCCAAATCCGCAGAACCAGCGGCCGCTCCTAATCCACAACCAGCTGCACAACAGACCGGCCCAGCTCCTGATCCGGAACCGAGCCAACAAAGCCCCAAAAGCTCGACAGACGGGAAATTGGTGGAAATAAAGTCCCCCATGATCGGCACCTTTTATCGATCCCCCAACCCGGAAACGGAATCCTTTGTAAACGTAGGGGACACAGTAAAAGCAGGTCAAACTGTCTGCATCATAGAAGCTATGAAGCTGTTCAACGAAATCGACTCCGAGGTTTCAGGGAAAATTGTAAAAGTCTTGGTGGAAAATTCCTCGCCGGTGGAATACGACCAACCCCTCTTTTTAGTGGAAGTTGCTGAATGATTTGATTACCTAACCAATCCCAAATAGAAAAGTGTTTAACAAGATACTAATTGCCAACCGAGGAGAAATAGCGCTAAGAGTCATCCGAACCTGTAAGGAAATGGGGATTAAGACCGTAGCAGTTTACTCAACGGCCGATAAGGACAGTTTACACGTAAGGTTTGCCGATGAAGCTGTGTGTATTGGGTCTGCGCCCAGCAGGGATTCTTACCTAAATATCCCCAGAATAATAGCTGCGGCAGAAATCACCAACGCCGACGCCATCCACCCAGGATATGGTTTTTTATCTGAAAATGCGGAATTTTCAAGGATCTGTGAAGAATACAACATCAAGTTCATTGGCGCAAGTCCTGAAATGATCAACAAAATGGGGGATAAAGCGACGGCAAAAGCTACGATGGAAGCCGCCGGAGTCCCCACAGTTCCCGGTTCAAAAGGCCTCTTGAAAGACATCAATCATGGCTTGGAAATTGCCGAAGAAATTGGATATCCGGTAATTTTAAAAGCCACCGCCGGAGGAGGAGGAAAAGGCATGCGGATCGTAAAACAACCCTCGGAGTTCAAGAAGGGTTGGGATGATGCACGTCAGGAATCTGCCGCAGCATTTGGTAATGACGGCCTTTATCTTGAGAAATTTGTTGAGGAGCCCAGACATATAGAAATTCAAATAATTGGGGATAGCAAAGGCAGGGCATGCCACCTATCCGAAAGAGATTGCTCTATACAAAGGAGGCATCAAAAGCTGGTGGAAGAGACTCCCTCCCCATTTATTACCGATGAGCTCAGAGACAATATGGGTAGGGCGGCTATCAAAGGCGCCGAAGCCATAGGCTACGAAGGGGCCGGAACCATAGAATTTCTTGTGGATAAACACAGGGATTTTTATTTCATGGAAATGAACACCAGAATTCAGGTGGAACATCCTATCACGGAAGAGGTGACCGATTTTGACCTGATCAAGGAACAAATAAAGGTGGCAGCGGGAGAACCCATTAGTGGGAAAAATTATTACCCCAAGTTATATGCGATGGAATGTAGGATTAATGCAGAAGATCCTACGAATGGTTTCAGGCCAAGTCCAGGAAAAATAGTCAACCTTCACTTACCTGGTGGCAGAGGGGTAAGAATTGACAGCCATGTATATGCAGGATACGTCATCCCCCCAAATTACGACTCCATGATCGCCAAGTTGATCGTAAGTGGGCAATCCAGGGAAGAGGTGATCGTAAGGATGAAAAGAGCTTTGGAAGAATTTGTCATCGACGGCATCAAAACTACCATACCCTTTCATCTGGCCCTCCTGGACAACCCGGAATTTAGGGCAGGGAACTTCACCACAAAGTTCCTGGACACATTCGATTTCTCAACCATACAAAAAAACTAATTTGAAAAAGCACCCAGTTGGGTGCTTTTTTTTTGTCCTTTGCTAAGGAACTGATTTTTAAGCGTTACGTTAGATAGTAAGGGAGCTGTTCGGAATTACATAATCCCTGCCAAGTTCAAATTCCATTTATCAAATACAGAAGATATTACAGTTACTACTTCTTGATAATTACTGAATATTTCCTCAAATTGTAAGTTGATAAAATGAGATAATACTAAAAAGGAATGATTAATCGACTTCTTTACATATTCTTACTTCTGCTTTCGTTTTTTCTCTATTCCTGTGGAGAGAAGGGAGATTCTAGCGGAGCATTGGTGTCCGCTGATCAAATCAGCTACAACTTTCATGTTAGGCCAATACTTTCGGACAACTGCTTTGCCTGCCACGGCCCTGATGCCAACAAAAGGGAAGCAGGGCTTAGGTTAGATACCGAGGAAGGAGCCTATGCGGCGCTAAAGGAAACGCCCAACGCACATGCCATCGTACCAGGAAACCCATCAAAATCGGAGGTCGTAAAGAGGTTGGAATCCACAGATGACTCAGAAAGGATGCCTCCGCCGTCATCGAACCTTAAACTATCTGATGAGGAGAAAGAGGTCATCAAAAAATGGATCTCCAAAGGTGCAAAATATGAGCCACACTGGGCCTTTGTGCCTCCGAAAAAAGCCGATTTACCCAAAACCCAGCACAACGACTGGGTAAAGAATGAAATCGATTATTTTATCTCACAAAAACTCACCCAGATAGGGCTAGCCCCAAACGAACCGGCAGAAAAATTGCATTTGCTCAAAAGGCTGAGTTTTGACCTTACTGGACTTCCCCCCAGCCTGGAGGTGATTAAAGCATTCAAGCAGGACAAGGAGGAGGGTGCTTTGGAGAGAGTTATAGACACATTATTGGAAGATCCCGCCTTCGGGGAGAGAATGGCCGTATTATGGATGGACATCAGCAGATATTCCGATTCCTATGGGTATCAAGATGACAACATCCGTACACAATGGCCCTACAGGGACTGGGTGATTCATTCGTTTAACCGCAACCTCCCCTACGATGAATTTATCACCTGGCAATTGGCCGGGGACCTTTTACCTGACCCCAGCAAGGAACAGATCTTGGCTACGGCCTTTAACCGAAACCATAAATATACCGAAGAAGGAGGGGTGATAGAAGAAGAGTACAGGGTGGAATATAATGTGGACAAGACCAATACCTTTACCAAGGCCATCTTAGGGATGACGGTCGAATGTGCCCAATGCCATGACCACAAATATGACCCCATTTCCCAAAAAAATTATTTTCAATTTTACGCGTTTTTCAACAACACCCCTGAAAAGGGTTATGAGGGGGATGTGAGCGTGTCCAAACCCGCAAAAACACCGATCATGTGGATTGAAAGGGATGATCTTGGGGACGTTTTGAGCTTTGTAAACCATCAGGACACCAGTAAAATCATGGTTTCCGTAATGGAAGATTTTAGGGATACCCTAAGACAAACGTTCATCTTGGACAGGGGCATGTACGATGCTCCTACCGTAGAGGTTTCCCCTTCCACCCCCGAAGCAATTCTGGCCTTTGATGAAGGCAAATACCCTAAAAACCGACTCGGTTTAGCAAAATGGACCATGTCACCAGAAAACCCGCTTACTGCCAGGGTATTCGTCAACTTAATGTGGCAGGAATTATTTGGTGTGGGTATAGTTAAATCTGCAGGTGATTACGGCATGCAAGGGGATCTGCCTACTCATCCGGAGCTTTTAGATTGGCTAGCGGTGGATTTTATGGAAAGCGGTTGGGATGTGAAGCGGTTGATCAAAAAAATCGTTTCCTCGGCCACCTACCAACAATCCGCAAAGGTTACTAAACAAAAATTAGCCAAGGATCCAGATAACACTTATTTGTCCTGGTCTCCACGGATCCGGCTCAGTGCAGAGCATATCCGGGACATGGTATTGGCCAGTAGCGGCCTATTAGTGAGAGAAATAGGAGGCCCCAGTGTAAAACCCTATCAACCTGAAGGACTATGGGAGGCCTCTACTTCTGGCAGAGGAGAGTTGGCTATTTACAGGCAGGATAAGGGGGATAATCTGTACAGAAGGGGGCTATATACCTTTATCAAACTTACTTCCCCTCCTCCTAAGCCCATTATCTTTGATGGGAGTAACAGAGATCTCTGCGAGGTCACCAGAGGTAGAACCAACACACCATTACAAGCACTGGCCATGTTGAACGACCCGCTGGTGCTGGAGGCGTCCCGTGTACTGGCAGTACAGCTAAAAGAAAACCATGGTGGTCAAACCCATGAAGCTTTGGAGGAAGCCTTTACCAGAATTATTTGCAGAACTCCCAAAAAGGAAGAGTTTGAGCTCCTTGAGGAGTTTTATAAGGAAGAGTTGGAACGATTTAAGGCTGAGCCGAAAGAAATGCTCAGTACGCTACAAGTGGGTGAAATACCCTTGGAAGATAACATGAAAACCCCAGAGACTGCAGCACTAATGCAAGTGGTGGTGGCCATATACAATTTAGAAGAAGCAATAACAAGAACCTGATATGGAAAAAGAAAGATTAGAAGGCGGGTTAAATGAGAACAGAAGGAAGTTTTTATCCAAACTTAGCCTTGGCATAGGAAGTGTAGCCTTGGGCTCATTGCTCATCCCCGATCTTTTTAAGGGAAAATCGACCTTGGACACAGATCGGCTGATGGCCAATATCCCCCATTTTGCCCCAAAAGCAAAACGGGTGATCTATCTTTTCCAGAACGGGGCACCAAGTCAATTAGAGTCTTTTGACTATAAGCCCATGCTAAATAAGCGGCTGGGTGAAGAACTCCCGGAAAGTATCCGAATGGGACAAAGGCTTACCGGAATGACCTCCGGGCAATCCTCCTTTCCATTGGTGGGATCCTACCATGGCTTTAAACAATATGGGCAATCGGACGCCTGGGTCAGCGACCTATTCCCCTACACAGCCAAAATAGTGGATGACATCTGCATCGTGAAATCCATGCATACGGAAGCCATAAACCACGATCCTGCCCTCACCTTTTTCCAAACTGGCGCACAGGTAGGGAACCGTCCCAGCATGGGGGCCTGGCTAAGTTATGGACTGGGCAGTGAAAACAACAATCTCCCTAGTTTCTGTGTGCTCTTATCCAGGGGCAAAGGAAACGGGCAGGGGGTTTATTCCAAGCTTTGGACCAATGGCTTCCTGGATTCGGTCCATCAAGGTGTGCAATTTTCCAGTGGGGAAGACCCGGTGTTGTATCTTAACGACCCCGATGGTATGGATAAATCTGACCGGAGAAGGATGCTGGATAAATTAGCCGAATTGAACCAAATGAGTTATCAGGCATTTGGTGACCCTGAAATAAACACCAAAATACAGCAGTACGAAATGGCCTTTAGGATGCAGACGGCTGTTCCCGAAGTCACTGACCTCAGCAAGGAACCTGACAGCATCGTGAAGTTATATGGCCCCGAATGCCTGGTTCCTGGCACCTATGCCGCCAATTGCTTACTCGCCAGAAAACTTTCGGAAAACGGGGTGAGGTTTGTGCAACTTTATCATCAGGGCTGGGACCAACATGGTAACCTGCCCAATGAAATGGCCATGCAGGCCAAAGACACGGACCAGGCGTCTGCCGCATTAATCACCGACTTGAAACAACGTGGGCTATTGGATGAGACCTTGGTCATTTGGGGCGGAGAGTTTGGCAGGACCAATTACTGCCAGGGAAGGTTTTCCGAGGACAACTATGGAAGAGACCACCATCCCAGGGCCTTTTCTATGTGGATGGCCGGTGGAGGCGTTAAGCCAGGAACGGTTTATGGGGAGACGGATGAATTTGGCTACAACATCGTGAAAGACCCCGTACATGTTCACGACTTCCATGCAACCATGTTACACCTGTTGGGTATAGACCATGAGCGACTTACCTTCAGGCACCAGGGCAGAAGGTACAGGCTTACCGACGTGGCAGGGCATGTGGTCAATGACCTCCTTGTCTAAAAATTTACATTAGCTTAGTCCCCAATATTAACCGTATGCTATCAGAAAAGTTAAAGGCTGGCCTTGGCCAGCTCTTGTTCGCCACCCATATGTTCGTTTTGGTCTTGGTGGTGGCTGAAAGCCGTCTGGCCATACCCGACTGGCTTCATGTCTTTGGCCGGATGCACCCCTTACTCCTGCATTTTCCTATAGTGGTATTGCTTCTAGCCGTAGTGATTTTGGCCTTCCCCCGGATAATGAAGGATCCATTGGACAGCCATCATTACGGCACAAGCCTCTTACTCCTGGGCTGCTTGTTAGCGGCATTTACCGTGATCGCGGGTTTACTCCTTTCCCATGAGGGGGGGTATGAAAGGGAAGCGCTGCAATGGCACAAATGGACGGGGCTCATCGTTTTTTGGGTGGCGTCCCTGCTCTATGCCTATTTGGAAAAGATTAATCCTAAAATTCAAAAAGCCGGAATGGGCCTGATAGCCCTTTCGCTGCTTGTATCCGGTCATTTAGGGGCTTCCATCACGCATGGGGAAGATTTTCTGACCGCACCGCTCGTTGGACAAAGGGAAGTCCAGGTAAGCCTGGAGGAGGCAGAAATCTTTGAGCACCTGGTATATCCCATCCTGGAAAAGAAATGTGTCTCCTGCCATAAGGCTTCCAAGCAAAAAGGGGAGTTAAGGCTGGACAGACCTGAGTTCATTACGACTGGAGGGGAGTCGGGACCGGCTCTTATACCCGGTGACGAGGAGGAAAGTCTCATCTTCCAAAGGATACATTTACCCCTTGAAGACGATGATCATATGCCCCCCAAAGGCAAGCCCCAGCTAAGCGATGAAGAAAAGGACATTTTGACCGCGTGGATAAGGGATGGGGCGGTATTTGACCAGAAGGTCATGGCTTTTCCAGACACGGCACTTATCTATCAACTGGCCGTACAAAGGTTTACCTCCAAGCCCAAATCTTATGATTTCCCCAGAGCCAATGCTTCCACCGTGGAAAACCTCAATAATTTTTATAGAAAAGTTCAGGCCCTGGGCATGAACTCACCTGCTCTTTCTGTCAGTTACTTCGGAAGGGCAGTGTTTGACTCAAACTCTCTTCGTGAACTCAAGGATGTACAAGAGCAAACTGTATCCCTCAACCTGAACAATTTGCCAATAAAGGATGAGGACCTGGAAATAATCTCTCAATTTCCCAACCTGGAACGACTGTACCTGAATTTTGCGGAAATAAAGGGAGAAGGCCTGAGCCATCTTCAATCCCTGGATAATCTTTCTCTGCTCAGCCTCTCCGGAAACCCACTCACTGGGGAAGGACTTGAATATCTGAAAAACATGTCTTCCCTAAAACAACTGTATTTGTGGAATACCGGATTAACCCCTGATCAAATTACTGAAATACAGGGCTCATTAAAAGACACCAACATAGAACTCGGCTACAGAGATGATGGTACTGTGTATCAGTTAAACCCGCCGGTAATCAAGTTTGACAAGGCCTTTTTTGAGGACGAAATTCAAGTGAGCATTCAGCACCCCATTCAAGGCACCAGTCTCTTCTATACACTTGACGGCACGGAACCGGACAGCAGTAATTATGAACGTTATGAAGGGCCGTTGACCATTTCCGAAAATCTAACCCTGAAGACGAGGGCCTTTGCCCAGGGGTGGACAGGGAGTGAAACCAGCACTGCGGAATTTATACAATCTAAAATTAGTCCTTCTCAATTTGTGTTAAATTTCCCTCCAGCAGACAGACATAAAGGGGACGGGGTAAATAGCTTATTCGATCGAAAAAAAGCAATCCCAGATGTTTGGAACCTCAATTGGCTGGGGTTTATGAACCATCCCCTGGATGTAGAACTGAGCTTTGATGAACCTACCGACATTAATGCGATGGCCTTGTCCATATGGTTTAATCTGGGTGCCAGGTTTTTTCCACCGCAGGAGGTGGAGATTTTCACCAAGGAAGGAGGAGACAAATGGAATTTGGTCAAAACCTATAAACCTCCCCTACCCCAAAAGGACGATAAAGCCTTGCTCAAACAATTAGAAATTCCTTTTTCGGCTCAAGGGGTCAAAGACTTACGCTTGGTTGCCAAACCGGTTCCTTCAATGCCCAGTTGGCATGGAGGTGCAGGTGGAAAGGCTTGGCTCATGGTAGATGAATTGGTGATGAATTAAAAATCTGAAGAGTACCTCGGGAAATTTCATCCTAAATAGGAAAAAACCAATTATTGCACTCCTTTCTAAAGCAACCATGTCCCAACAAAAAGAGGATTTTCCAGAATATATGTAAGGAGATGATTATGCCCTGTTTCAATACGATGAGGGACTTTCGTATTGAACATTATTTTTAGAAAGCGGCATAATTTGATAGGATTTTCGTTGAAGGATCTGCTCCACATGGTCTAACTCCTTCTTCACATTCGCCCCTTCTTTCTTCCTCTCCAATAAATTGTTCCTAAAACTTATTAATGCTTCCTGGGTTTTTGTATGATTCCCCTATAGCCTGATTGGCTATGGGCTTTTCCACTACCCCACTTAAATGGACAAGATCATGGGCCAAAAGATTTCCGGCCACTCCAAATGATAAAATGAGAAACAAAAACTTTTTCATGATTTCAAAGGGGTATAAAATTTACTTTCATTTCATGAAAATTGTTCGGTAGACACAAGAAAACCGTTTCTAAAAAGGGTATTAAAATCCTTCAAACCTGAGTTAGGTTTACTAATATGGGGAATAGTTGCGGTTTAATCCTTGATTCAGGTTTTTAGAAAGCATGGCGGGGACCAACTACTTCTATGGTGGTGATTAAATGCTGATTCTGCTTCACCACAGAGCTGACGCTTCGACAATTTGAGCCAATAGGGGTTGACCACTATCGTTGTCTTTGAGGACCTATCAATTGAACCCGGGTTCCAATTTAAGGCGAGGCTCAGAACCTGGGAGAATATCCCTCTATCTGGAAGCTGGTTCTATTCACAAAAACCCCCACAGGACCGAGAAGTGGATCTTCCGTGGTATTAAAGACCACCAAATAAGTTTCCTCATTTACATCAACACGAGCACCTCGCCAATCAGTGGTTACCGTTGCCCTAGTCTCCTCATCCAGGCTATTCCATGCCACCTCTCTTGCCTTCATGAGATCATCCGGATCATCATCATTGGAACAGGCCATTGCCAGCACCATACATAGGCCAAGCAGTAAATAAGAGAATTGTTTCATCGGGAAGGGTTTCATGACCTAATCATCGGTTGAACCCTTTAATTTACGAAGTCTTTTGTACAAAAGTTAGGGAAAAACTTAATGTATGCTCATTACTGATCAATAACACATTAAGAAGCAATGGCATCTTCATCCTCATTTTTCCTTTGGTCAACAGGTAAAGCAATAAGGTCACCATAAAGTACGAAGGTGCCCATCCCCAACCCAAACTGCTTTAGGAAGATCCTTCGGCCATTGCTTGTAAAAGCATTTTTTCTGATAGATGAATGGGGTTGCTTGGGCATGGTAGGGGTTTTAGGTCTGAATAGAGCAAGTCAAAAATCACTCCTCCTTAATGGGTTTAGGTCATGATCTTGCCGGAAGGGACCAAAGGAAGGCTGTTGATTCTCTCTCCGGTAACATCCTGAATGGCATTTCTGATGGCAGGGGCCACTCCGATGATTGGGGCTTCTCCTGCCCCTGCAGGAGGTAAATCTGGGCGATTTACCAGTAACACTTCCGTTTCCGGGATATCCTTGAACCTAGGAACCCTATAGGAAGAAAAGGCAGGATTAAGGATTTGCCCATTATCAAAATCAATGGCCTCAAAAAGCGCACCCCCCAGTCCCTGCAAGACACATCCTAGTACTTGGCTTTTCAAATGCCGGGGATTGATGATAGCACCGCACTCAAACCCTGTCACCAACCTCAATACTTTTAATTCCTTGGTATCCGGATCTACATGCACCTCGGCGCAGGTTGCCACATAGCCACCCTTCACAAAGCCACATGCCAACCCAAATCCCCTATTGGGCCGCTTTTCCTCTTCCCAGCCAAATTTAGATGCAGTTTCTTTCAATACCCTTTTGAGCCGCTCGTCCGAAAGATGTTCCATCCTGAATTTCATGGGATCTTTCCCTTGTTCCAAAGCCAAATCGTTCATGACCGACTCAATGGCAAACACATTGGCAGTAGAAGCCAAAGCCCTATAAGAACCCTGCCTTAGTGGGGTGTCGGAAGAAATAAATTGCTGGTGCTTGGCTGGGACATCATAGGGGGATTCAAGGCCTGCCCCCCCACTGTTGTAGTTGAACATTTCCCAAGCCACAAGTTTTCCATTATTATCCACAGCCCCTCTTACCTCAATCAGGCCTGCTGGCCTACAATAGGCCCACATAAACTCTTCTTCGCGGGTCCAGTTTACTTTCACAGGTTTGCCAATGGCCCTGGCTAGTTTGGCAGCTTCAACCCCTGCCTCACCGGTATGTTTTCCGCCATATCCAGAGCCGGTATCCGGCATTCTCACCCTGATCTTTTCCTTTGCTATTCCAAATTCTCTTTCCAATTCCTCCTGCACCCCAAAGGGCCTTTGAGTGCCAGTCCATACATTGAGCTCACCCTTGTTCCACTCTGCCACCCCGGCCCTAGGCTCCAGCGGACTGTGAGCAATATAATCCACGTGGAAAGATGAAGTGACCTTCTTTGCTCCTTTGGCAAATGCCTCCTCTACATTGGGTTTTTTATCAGGTTGGTTGTTAGCGTTTTCCTTTAAATGGGAAAATAGCTGTTTCCGGGAGGGTTGTTGCTTACGTTCCCACTCAGCACTGATCATGGCAAGGGCCATTTTTGCCGTGGTAGAATCCGGTGCTGTAACCCCTACAAAATCGCCTTCCTGAACCACTTTCACACCTTTTACCTTTTCAGCCTCAGAGGTGTCCAAAGTTTTTAGTTTTGCGTTAAGATAAGGGGGGCGCAATACCTTCCCATACTGCATGTCAGGCAGTACAAGGTCCGAAACATATACGTGTCTCCCGGTGATATAGCTTTTACCGTTTACCTTGGGGACGGAGGTTCCCGCAATTTTCCACTCCTCCACAGGTACCACGTGCACTTCCTTGTTTACCCTTTGCGCCAATTTCTTGCCATTGGCAAGCTGTGCATAACTCAATTTCTCCCCATTGGTAGGATGAAAGACAATTCCTTGCTCCATTTGTAAACTCGTGGAACCGATATTCCATTCCTTGGCAGCAGTGGCTATTAACAGTTCCCGCACAGAGGCCGCGGCTTTACGCAATTTAGGTGCCATCTGGGGCGTGGTAAGGCTTCCAAAAGTGCCCCTATCATAGGGTGTCAGCAGGGTGTCGCCCATAATAAAATGGATGTCCTCCACCTGGACAAATAATTCTTCTGCCACTACTTGAGCCAAGGAGGTCCTAATATTCTGCCCCACTTCTACTTTTCCTGTGTAGCAGGTAATCTTCCCTGCTTCATTGACATGAATCCAAGCTGCAATGGTGTCTTCATCCTCCCCTTCGGAAAAACTTTCAGCAAAAGGGCCTGCCAATAAATCAGAAACGACGATATAGGATGCAATCCCTGCCCCCATTCTCTTAAAAAAACTTCGGCGTGTAATGGGGCCGCCTGCTAACTTTTTCTCAAACAGTTCATACTGTTCGGGAAATATAGGATTTTCATCAAGCTGTTTTTTCATATGATTATATTTTGCTTTTTATAGGACATATGGAATCTCTCTATTATAATCATCCCAGTGTGTGACGTGCTCGTCATGCCCTGACTGCCGTCAGGACAGGCTCGATTTCATATGTTTATAATTGTCTTTTAATGGTCATCCCGATGACTATCTGGAGGAATCTCGCATTGCCCGGATAGCTATCAGGGGGCATCCTCCGTGTGTCGCTTGGTTCATGCTCTATTTCATGCTTTCCTTGATTTAGCTTTATCGATGGCCTCCATAATTTGGGGATAGGTACAGCATCTACAGATGTTACCGTTCATCGCCTCAATAATTTGATCCCGGGATGGGTTCGCATTTCTTTCCAGCAAGGCCACCGCAGAAACTATCATCCCCGAGGCACAATAGGCGCATTGAAAAACATCCTCTTCCAGAAAAGCCTCCTGAACGGGGTGCAATTTGCCGTCCTTTTCCAGACCTTCTATGGTCGTGATTTCTTTTCCTTGGGCACTCACCGCTGGGGTTATACAAGCAGGAACAGGTGTACCATCCAGCATCACCTTACAGGCTCCGCAAGCCGCTTCTCCACATCCGTATTTTGTCCCGGTAAGCTCAAGTTGCTCTCTTAGCACCTCTAATAATGTTGGATTTGCACTGACCTTTATGGTATGGGATTTTCCGTTAACGTTGATTTTCATTGTCTTGGCCTTGGATTAAACACTTTTAAGGTATGAAAAAAATAAGCCAAAACCAACCCAAACTGAATCCGGGGAAAAAGAATATGTCCAATGGTAGTAAAAAAAAGGGTTCTTTTCCCTACTGCCTAAAAAAGTGAAAACTTCAATTTATCGGTCAACAATTCAAGGGCTTTAATTGCTCTTACGGGGTTTCCCTTTTCGTTTAATTCCGGGCTCCATACTCCTACGCTGAATTTCCCGGGCATGATAGCTCCAATCCCGCCCCCAACGCCACTTTTACCCGGCATTCCCACGCGAAAGGCAAACTCCCCCGACTCATCATAAAAACCACAGGTCAACATAAGCGCATTCACCCTTTTGGCATGTGTTTCGGTAAGTATTTGTTTTTTCGCAAAAACTGAATAGCCATTATTGGCCAAAAAGGAAAAGGTTTTCGCTAGTTCTTCACAGGACATTTCAATGGCACACTGGGAAACATAGGTTTCCATTACCTCATCCACGGGATTCTCGAAGTTCTTGTATGCCTTTAAAAAGTAGGCCATGGCCGTATTCCGATCCGAATGACCCAATTCTGAAGCTTTTACCTCAGGATTGATGCGTACACAATGGGCTCCGGCCAGCATGTCCACATATTCGATGATTTGATTGATGGGATCCTTGTATTTACTTATCAGGGCATCAGTAATGACCAACGCCCCGGCATTGATGAAAGGGTTTCTGGGTATCCCTTTTTCATATTCCAACTGGGCGATGGAATTAAAGGGATTGCCACTGGGCTCCACGTTGACCCTTGACCATAATTTACTCTTAAATACATGAAAGACCATGGTAAGGGTAAGTACTTTGGATACACTCTGTATAGAAAAAGGTTCTTGGTAATCTCCAACCCCATAAACCTTCCCGTCCAAATCTACCAGTGCGATCCCAAATTTTGCCCCATCCACCTTTGCAAGTTCCGGGATATAATCTGCAACCTTGCCTTTGAGATCTTGATGTTTGACTTCATCATATACTTCTTCTACCAATGCTTGATAATCCATTTTTGGAGCGAATCTTGTTTATGAAATAGCTCCAAGCACAAAAAGTAATCCAATAACAAAAAATAAAGAGAAAACATGAAAATCATCGTATTTGGAGCCAATGGCCAGATCGGTAAAATTTTTATCGACAAAATTAAAAAAGAGGGAAAACATGAGGTTACTGCTGCTGTGCGGAAGGAGGAGCAGGTAAAGGAATTTCAGGCCAATGGCGTGAATGCGCAATTGACGGATTTAGAAGGATCGGTAAATGAACTTGCCGAATTGATCAAAGGGTTTGATGCCGTGGTGTTCACTGCTGGCTCTGGGGGTAAAACCGGCCCTGATAAAACTTTGCTAGTCGATCTGGACGGAGCGGTAAAAACCATGGAAGCTGCCATGGAGGTAGGTACTAAAAGGTACCTAATGGTAAGTGCGCTCCAATCCAACAACAGGGAAAACTGGAACAAAAAGATAAAGCCATATTATGTGGCCAAACATTACGCGGATAGGTGTTTGATGGAAAGCAGCTTGGATTACACGATAGTCCGGCCAGGTGGGCTTACCAATGACCCTGGAAAGGGAAAGGTCGCTGTGGGGCAACAACTAGAAAGAGGACAGGTGTCCAGGGAGGATGTGGCAGCAGTTTTATTGGCCTGTGTGGACGATGATTCGACCATTGGAAAGGCCTTTGACCTTACCGAGGGGGAAGATAGCATTGCTAGGGCACTTGAAACCTTATAAGTCATCCCTGGCCCAATTTAATTAAGGATGCCATTCTTTTTTTTCAGAAAAGGCATCCTTTTTTTTGGACATTCGTATATTGAAATGATATCATTTTAATATATTTATAATATGGAAAAGAAAATTCAACCCATTTCTGGCTACCCCATGGTATTGGTGGTATTGGTGGTATTTACTTTGGCAGGTTTCAACTTGGCTATATTCAGCCCTTGGATCGGAGTCGTTCTGATAATGTCAGGCATCCTGACTGTTCCGGGGTTTTTCATTGTGGAACCTAACAAGGCGATGGTCTTATTGTTATTTGGCTCCTATAGGGGCTCGGTGAAAAGCGATGGGTTTTTCTGGGTAAACCCTTTTATGAGCAAAAAGAAAATATCCTTGCGCGTTCGCAACTTTGAAAACAAACCCATCAAAGTGAACGATCAAATTGGCAACCCCATTATGATTGGCACCATCGTGGTATGGCAGGTGGAAGACACCTATAAGGCTTATTTCGATGTGGACGAATATGAAAACTTCGTACACTTGCAAGTGGATGCTGCGATAAGAAAGATGGCCGGTTCCTATCCCTATGATGAATTTGAGTCGGAGGATGCTGAAATCACCCTAAGGTCGGGTGTTGAGGAGGTCAATCAGTCGCTCGAAAGGGAAATCATTGATCGCCTTCAGCATGCGGGAATAAAAGTAATTGAAGCCAGGATTTCCCACTTGGCCTATGCGTCGGAAATAGCTTCTGCCATGCTCCAGCGACAACAAGCCACGGCTATCGTTGCTGCAAGGAGAAAGATTGTGGACGGAGCTGTGGGGATGGTGGAAATGGCACTGGAAGACCTGAAAATAAAAGGTATAATCGACTTTGAAGAAGAAAAGAAAGCGGCAATGGTAAGTAACTTAATGGTGGTGCTTTGCTCCGATAAAAGCGCCTCACCTGTATTAAATGTAGGGACCTTACACCAATAGCCTTCATGGTAATAAAGGAGAGGCAATCGATAAGGGGAACCTGGGTCATTTACCTTCTTCTGATGACCGAACTCCCTCTTTTGGTATTGATGACGGTACTCTGGCTTACAGGGCACTTTGGTGAGGATGGCCATTGGGAATATCTAATGATAGTAGGAATCATGGCTGGAATCTTCTGGCTGCTGATGAGCATGGAGTTGCAAACCCGGATAAATGGGCATTCCATTGCTTATAGATGTTTCCCCTTTACGGGATGGAGAACCTATCCCAAGGAAAGAATCACCAATATAAAGGTAATAGACAAGGGGGTGATGTGGAAATTTGGAGGTATAGGCATAAGGTATAATTTCAAGAAGTGGGCCTATGTTTTTTCTGACGAGGCAGCTATAGAGGTTAAAGCAGATGGCAAAAGTATTGTACTGAGCACCAGAATGCCCGGTAAAGTGAAGAAGATGATAGAAGAATGGAAAACGATCTAATATGCCCAATAAAAAAGCATTTGCCCTAAGGATAGATGAAAAAATGATGAAAGCCGTGGAAAAATGGGCGGCAGATGAGTTCAGAAGCACCAATGGGCAGTTGGAGTGGATCATTCATGAGGCGTTAAAAAAATCCGGAAGATTGAAAGGGGATAGTGATTGAGGTTTTGATGATACCAGAAAAGAGATATGGCAAATTGGAAAATCAGCTTTTCCATTTTCAATTAGACAATAATTACAGTTGTCTAATTTTTATTTACCTTTCCTTTGGGCAGATAGTTTATCCCAGAGTTCATTTGGAACCTGGTCGAAAGCATTGAATTGACCTGCTCCTTTCAGCCATTCTCCCCCATCTATGGTGATTACCTCGCCATTGATGAACCCGGTTTCCTCTGCCAAAAGAAATGCAGCGAGGTTTGCCAGCTCTTGGTGTTCCCCTACCCGCCCTAAGGGCACACGCCTTGCTGGATCAAATTTTTCTGCAAACCTTTCCGGCAATAACCTGGACCAGGCGCCTTCAGTGGGGAAAGGGCCAGGTGCTATGGCATTAGACCGGATACCGTATTTGGCCCATTCCACTGCCAATGAACGCGTCATTGCCAGCACCCCTGCTTTTGCCGCTGCACTTGGCACCACATATCCACTACCCGTAAAGGCATATGTAGTGACAATATTGAGGAAGTTCCCCTTCTGGCCTTCTTTTATCCAATGCTTCCCCGCCACCAAGGTCATGTTTGCCGTGCCCTTCAATACAATGTCCAAGATGGTATGGAATGCATTTGCAGATAACCTCTCGGTGGGGCTGATGAAATTGGCCGCAGCATTGTTCACCACTGCATCTACCTTAGCAAAATGGGAAATGCCTTTTTCAAACATCTCCTCTAAAGCCCCATAGTCCCGGACGTCACATGGCAAAGCCAAAACCTCTGCCCCATAGACCTCTTCAAACTCCCTAGCAGTAGTTTGCAATACATCCTCTTTTCTGCTACTGATGATTATTTTCGCCCCAAGCTGGCAAAAATACCCTGCCATGGACTTTCCCAGACCGGTGCCTCCCCCTGTGACCAATATAACTTTTCCCTTAAGGGCATTTTCTTTAAGTATTCCAGCTTGGTATGGCATATCTCTTGTGATAGTTTTTCGTTTCAAATTACAGATTTATTTTCAAATTTTGCATATGCCCAACTTTCTCTTCGATCATCCGGGGTTATCCCCCCTAAAAAAACCGGATCAATTGGCTAAACCCTTATGGATTTTTTCGATATTTCTAACGTTGGCCTTCTCCTGTATTGACCCTGAGGTAAGAAGGCTACAAACGAACCAATCGGTGGAGGGGGAGGAACTTTACCGAATATCCAAGGCACTGGATGAACATCTTTTTTATGCGTTTCAATCCATCTGGAGCTACAATGACTCCTCCAGAGTTGCCAATTTACCCGGATGTCCCTCGGTTGCCGTAGAGGGAGAGGAACAAGAGGTCCGACTGACTTTCAGTAGCGGAACTTGCCATGGGAACCCCATCGTCAGAAGAGGGAGCATTCTGCTTAAATATCAAAGATCCCCTATTAATAACAGGGACATGGTATTGATTACCTACGAGGAATATCAAACCGGTGATGCCACCCTGAAAGGTCAAAGGGCACTTTCCCTGGTAGCCAGCACTAGGGAAAGCCGAACATGGGAAGACCGTGCCAGCGAGCTGGAGATTATTTATCCCAGTGGATCACGTTCAAAGCATGATCTATCTTTCACCCATACGGTGGCTCAAACCTTTATTACTGGATTAACGGGATTTAGTACCGAAGGCCAATCTGTTGGCAGGAATCAAACCGGTAGAAAGATCGAAATGCAAATCACACAAACCAAACAATTTCAAGGAGACTGCCTTCGTCAAAATTTGAACCGTCCATTATCCGGGACAGAAGTATGGACCATTGAAAGAACAACCACCAGTGCTGTGCAACATCGCTTAAACTTTCAAAGGCAGGATGCTTGTCAAACCCATACCCTAATACAACTAGACGAAGGGGTAGAAATGCAAAAGGCACCCTAGAAGGGTGCCTAAATGAATTATAGTCAGATGGAAGGTATTAATACCGGTAATACTCTGGCTTGAAAGGACCATTTTGGTCTACCCCAATATATTCCGCCTGATCTTCGCTAAGTTCATCCAACTCCACTCCTAGCTTGGCCAGGTGTAGGGAAGCGACTTTTTCGTCCAGATGCTTGGGAAGTACATAAACGCCAGGCTCATATTTATCGGTATGGTTCCAGAGTTCCAATTGAGCCAGGGTTTGATTGGTAAAGGAGTTTGACATCACAAATGATGGGTGACCAGTTGCGCAACCCAGGTTTACCAATCTTCCTTCAGCCAACACAATAAGATCTTTGCCTTCAATATTATACAAATCAACCTGGGGCTTGATCACATCTTTGGTGTCTCCATAATTTTTGTTAAGCCAGGCCATGTCTATTTCATTATCGAAATGGCCAATGTTGCATAGAATGGCCTTATCTTTCATCGACCTGAAATGGGGCTCGGCGATAATATCCTTATTTCCGGTAGCAGTAACGATAATATCTGCCTCCGGAACTGCACTTAGCATTTTTTTGACCTCATACCCATCCATGGCGGCCTGTAGGGCACAAATAGGGTCAATTTCCGTTACTATCACCCTTGCTCCCGCACCTCTCAAGGAGGCTGCTGACCCCTTTCCTACATCTCCATATCCAGCCACTACTGCTACTTTCCCAGCCATCATAACATCCGTGGCTCTTCTTATCGCATCTACCAATGACTCCTTACATCCGTACTTGTTGTCAAATTTAGACTTTGTCACGGAATCGTTGACGTTAATGGCAGGAAGTGGAAGGGTTCCTTTCTTCATCCGCTCGTATAGCCGATGAACACCTGTAGTGGTTTCTTCAGAGAGTCCTCTTATACCTTTTACCAATTCGGGGTAATTATCCAATACCATGTTGGTCAGGTCGCCACCATCATCCAGGATCATGTTAAGGGGAGCCTTTTCTTCTCCAAAAAACAAGGTTTGCTCAATGCACCAATCGAATTCCTCGGCTGTCATTCCTTTCCAGGCATATACACTGATCCCCGCCTCGGCAATCGCAGCAGCAGCATGGTCCTGCGTAGAGAAAATGTTACAGGACGACCAGGTCACCTCGGCACCCAAATCTACCAAGGTCTCTATAAGTACGGCAGTTTGAATGGTCATGTGCAGGCAGCCCGCTATCCTGGCACCTTTAAGCGGTTTACTTTCTCCGTATTCTTCCCTCAAAGCCATCAGTCCGGGCATTTCACTTTCCGCTAATCGGATTTCCTTTCTTCCGTATGCGGCCAAAGAAATGTCCTTAACCTTGTACTTGACGAATTTTTGCGATTTTATTTCTGACATACTAATCTATTGGTTATGATCGTGATTTTCACAAAATTACTTATTCTGATACACAAAAGAAAGTTTGGCCTACCAAATGAATGTGACTTCCTTAAAAGAATAACATTTTACTTCTCCCCCTTGTTTTTCAATCATTAATTTTCCTTCTGGACTGACACCCCTTATTTTTCCTTCAAATGGCTGTCCATCATCAAAGGTTGCCCATTCATCTCTTCGATAGAGGAGATTCACATAGTTGGATTGGATGAATCTTCTATGTCCCCTTTTTAGCAACAGATAATGTTCTTCAATTTCTTTGATCAAAACCTTAAAAAACTCATCCTTGTCTACTGGGGCACCTGCCAAATTGGCCAGTGAGATGGCATTTGGAAATGGGAATTCCAATTGATTCACATTAATGCCCAACCCTATTATGGAAACCTCAATGCCTTTATTGCTTACTTGATTTTCTATCAGCATCCCTCCTACCTTTCCTAATTCTACATGAACAAAATCATTGGGCCATTTGATTTTTATACCTTTCACATAAGACCTAAGTGCCTCATTCACCCCGAGGGAGACTGCCATGTTCAGTTCAAATTGCTCTGTGGCATCCAGAAAAAAAGGCTTCAACACCATCGAAAATGTTAGATTTTTCCCCGGCTCACTGTACCACTTATTTCCTCTCTGCCCCCTACCTTTGCTTTGCCTTTCAGCAATCACTATGGTGCCCTCGATAGCCCCGCCATTCTTGATCAATTCGGCTGCAATAGCATTGGTGGAGTGACACTCTGTCATATAGTGGATATCTTTCCCCAAAAAAATGGTATTGGCAAGGATTTTATGCATAGTAGATTAGTAATTTTACACCATTATAGGCATATTTAAAAAAACATCCCTTATCGGTGTAAACAAAATGAAAGAAAAATTAAAACGATACAACTTAAGATCACTATATGACGGCAGAGGAGCTGAGTGAAGTTATTATAAAAGGAATGGAAGAAAAAAAGGCTTCCGATATTGTGGTGATGGACCTTAGGGAAATCAACCACACGGTTACTGATTTTTTCGTGATATGTTCGGGCAGCTCTGACACCCAGCTAGAGGCCATCTCCCAATCTGTAGAAGAGGAGGTCATAAAAGCCAGCCAGGAACGGCCCTGGAGGAGTGAAGGCAAAAACAACCGGCAATGGATCCTCATGGATTACGTTAACGTAGTGGCCCACATCTTCTTAAAGGATAAGCGTAGCTTTTACAATCTTGAGGAATTATGGGGGGATGCAAAAGTAAAAGTCATTAATTAGAAGAATTCGAACTTTCATTTTTTAATTTCGTTTTACTAAAAGTTTATGAAACAAACATATAGAAATGAGTGATAAAAATAAATCAAAAAAATTTGTCCCGAAACCGCCACAGAAGCCGAATTTCCAACTTTGGCTGATCATAACGGCTGTGATCGTATTGATCGGGGTGACCTGGTTCAATCAGAATTCGGCCGTGGTAGAAACCAACATGAAGCGTTTTGAGGACATGGTCTTATCCAATGATGTTGCCAAGGTAGTAGTCATATATAATCAGAATTATGTGGAGGTCACCTTAAACGAGGAGGCCCTGAACAACCAACGGTACAGGGATGAATTGGAGTCCCAGAACAGGTTTTACAACGTGACGGGGCCTCATTACAAGGTTAATGTGGCATCTGTGGACAACTTCATTGAGACCTTCAATGCCCTTGAAGAAAAACTACCCGAAGATCAACGTATTGGATATACTGCTAAAAAAGAGGAGAGTTGGGGAAATTGGATTTCCTCCTTTGGCTTCCTCATTCTCATATTCTTCTTGTTCTGGATGATGATGAGAAGGATGTCGGGCCCCAGCGGTCCCGGTGGCCAAATCTTCAACGTGGGCAAATCCAAAGCCCAACTGTTTGATGCGGAAAATAAGGTGAAAATCACTTTTGACAATGTGGCAGGTTTAGACGAGGCCAAAGAAGAAGTGGAAGAAATTGTGGAATTTCTTAAAAACCCTTCAAAATTCACCAAGTTAGGCGGGAAAATTCCAAAGGGAGCCCTGCTGATTGGCCCTCCAGGTACCGGGAAGACATTGCTGGCAAAAGCTGTGGCCGGCGAGGCTGGGGTGCCGTTCTTTACTCTTTCCGGATCAGATTTCGTGGAAATGTTTGTTGGGGTGGGTGCTGCCAGAGTAAGGGATCTGTTTAAACAAGCTAAAGAGAAAGCCCCATGTATCATATTTATTGATGAAATTGACGCCATTGGCCGATCAAGGGGAAAAGGTCAAATGCCCGGCTCCAATGATGAAAGGGAAAACACGCTCAACTCACTGCTAGTGGAAATGGATGGGTTCGGAACTGACTCAGGGGTAATAGTTCTAGCAGCCACCAACCGACCAGACGTCTTGGATTCAGCACTTTTGAGAGCAGGAAGATTTGATAGACAAATTAGCATTGATAAACCCGATATTGTTGGTAGAGAGGCAATTTTCAGGGTACACCTCAACCCCATCAAGTCTTCAGAAGATGTAGAACCCAAAAAACTGGCTGCTCAAACCCCTGGTTTTGCAGGCGCAGAAATCGCCAACGTATGCAACGAGGCTGCACTGATAGCCGCCAGAAGGAATAAAAACGCAGTGGACATGCAAGATTTCCAAGACGCCATAGATAGGGTGATCGGTGGATTGGAAAAGAAAAACAAAATCATCTCCCCTGAGGAAAAAATGATCGTCGCATACCACGAAGCTGGGCACGCAGTAGCCGGATGGTTCCTTGAACATGCGGACCCTTTGGTAAAAGTAAGTATTGTGCCTAGGGGAATTGCCGCATTGGGATATGCCCAATACCTCCCTAAAGAGCAGTTCCTGTACCAAACCGAGCAGCTGATCGATGAAATGTGCATGGCACTAGGGGGTAGGGCAGCAGAGGAGATTGTATTTGGGAAAATTTCCACCGGCGCCCTTAGTGATTTAGAGAGGATTACCAAAATGGCATATAGCATCGTTTCCATTTATGGTATGAATGAGAAAATTGGTAATGTTTCATTCTACGACAGTAAGGGAAGTGAGTATAAGTTCGATAAGCCCTATTCCGAAGCCACCGCACAAACTATTGACGAGGAGGTACGGAAATTGATCAGCTTTGCTTACGATAGAACCAAGCAATTGCTGGAGCAGAAAAAAGAAGAATTGGAGAAATTGGCAAAGGCACTTTTGGAAAAAGAAATCTTGTTCCAAACCGACCTAGAGGCAATTATCGGGAAACGTCCCTTTGAAAGGGAGACTACTTACGAAAAATTCACCAGAACCGTCGACGAAAAAGCCAAACTTAGAGAGGAAACCGAGAAATCGGAAAAAAATGACCTGAAGAAAACTGAGGATACTCTTCCTATTGCTCCAAAGGATGAGCAAAAGGAAAAGAAATCTAAGAGTAAAAAAGAAAAGGAGAACATTATAGAAGGCAATAAAAATTAATGGTAATTGCTGTAGATTTATATTCAACAGGGGGCTTCTTGCAAAGCCCCCTTATTTTTCCCAGCTTGAGTATATGAAGGGAGTTTTTATCGAGTGATGATTAAATTTGAAGCTTGTTGATAAGCTTATGAATATTTCACTGAAGCAAAATCAGAAAGTGTTTTTCGCCTCCGATTTTCATCTGGGAGCCCCAAACCAAAAGGAGAGTTTGAAGAGAGAAAAACTAATTGTGCGTTGGCTGGATAATATTTCCAATGAGGCTGCTGCAGTATTTTTAGTAGGGGACATTTTTGATTTCTGGTTTGAATATGACAAGGTAGTCCCGAAAGGGTTTATGCGCTTTCTGGCGAAAATCACGGAAATGAGGGAGCGGAATATCCCTGTTTTTTTCTTCACTGGCAACCATGACCTCTGGATGAAAAACTATTTCACCGAGGAGTTAGACATACCTGTTTACTCCAACCCACTGGAAATGGAGATCAATCATAAACGCTTTCTCGTGGGACACGGGGATGGACTTGGCCCAGGAGACAAAAAATATAAAATCTTAAAAAAACTGTTTACCAATAGCTGTTGCCAGTGGTTATTTAAATGGATCCACCCCGATTTGGGCATCAGGCTTGCACAAAACTGGTCAAAAAGCAGCCGGATAAGCAATTTGAAGAAGAATGAAGATGAATTCAAAGGAGAAGACAAAGAATGGCTGTATCTGTATTGTAAAGACATAGAAAGCAAGATGCATTTCGATTATTATGTGTTTGGTCACCGGCACCTGCCATTGGAGCTTCAGATAAACAGAGATTCCACCTATTATAACTTAGGGGAGTGGGTGAGTCAATTCAGGTATGGGGAATTTGATGGGGCATCTTTCAGTTTAAAGAAATTTGAAGCCTAATGAAAAAACTCCTTATCTTTCATTTTCACCTTATATTATTATTGTTCGCAGTAGAGCAATACTCCAGTGCTCAAGAAAAACCGGTTTGGGTTAAAATTGGAGAAATCCCTCTCCAAAGCCCCCGTACCATTTCTCTGGACAATAAAGACCATATCTTTGTGGCTGACGCCTCTGGGAATATCCATCAATTTGACAAAAATGGTGATTCTCTCAATTTTTACAGCCCGGTTTTTCGCTCCGAACTTCAGGAACTTGAAGCATCATGGACGGTTTCCATATTTGCGTTCACCGCTGATATGCAACAGGCCGAAATCTTAGACCGTTTCCTCAACCCCATTTCACATATTCGTTTTTCCCAAGAAGGCTTTGGCATGATCAGTCAGGCCAACCTCGGAAATGGAAATATCCTTTGGCTAATTGATGAAGCAGGTTTGCAATTGGTGAAGTTCGACTACCGTCGTAGACAAAAATTACAGGAGCAACCGCTTTCGCTGGTACTACCTGGTGAAAGCCTTTCTGTCCTTCAGCTTTTGGAAAGGAAGAACACCTTATTTTTACTGATAGAAGATATGGGAGTGTTTATATTGGATAATCAGGCCAATCCCATAAAACATGTCCCCGGTATTCCCAACGCTTCCATTTTTGTGAAAGAAAACCTAATTTTTGCGGTTAATGGCGAAAAACTCCTTATTTGGGATTTTATAAAGGATAGCATGAAGGAGCTTTTGTTGCCACAAACCACTTATCAAAAAATTTCAGTCGGTGAGGATCGTTTGTTTTTTCTCCATCAAAAAGGCATTAGTATATACGAAAAACCTAGGCTTGATTAAACCCATTACTATCCAGATAGTTATAAAAATTAAAGTGAAGGATAGCTTGGAGAAAATTTCCGCCTAACGAAAGATGCCTCGTTAAAATTGTTAAAGAATGTTATTTTCGTATTATTTTTTTATAACAAATGAATTGATTTTTGCAATTTGCAACTGCAAATGAGAAAATTTTTACCTGTTCTATATTTCGTGAGTTCGGTAGCTGTGTTGTGGGGAGGGCTTTTTTTCACAGCGGAGGAATTATTTGCCCAAAATATATCAAGGAGACTGGAAACGGAAATATCATTCCCCACCGATCTCTACACTCCTGAAATAAAATTTGATCTTCAGCCCGTCGGAAACAGGAAATTCAAAATAGTGCTTGACCAGAAATCCAATCAGCTGACCAAAGTAAAGGTGTTTGATATTTTGGGTAACCTGATACTTGAGGACAAGATTAGCCCGGAAGACGGTACTCAAAAATCCTATGATTTTTCCAATATCAACAGTCAATTGTTTGTGGTAGAGGTAGGAAACGCAAAGTACAACAAAACGAAAAGCATCTATGCCTATCCACCAGGATCGCGCATAAAGGAGTCAGAAGATTAAAATTATTCAAAAAATTTATCCGAACTTCTCATTTCCCTTTGTCGCATGGGCATAGCATCTATAGTGGCAAAGAGTTCTTCCCAATTTACCATTTCTCCCTCTTTCCTTACTTTAGACCCTCCATCTTTCCCTATCAACACATAACAGCTTTTCTTGCTACCCAGTGCATACCTCTTTAGTAATTCTTTCTGGTATTCAGGACTAAAGGAATAGACGGAATTCGTTTGCAATGATGTGTCTGCCATCAAAAAATAAACCAGGTCTCTTTCTTCAATTTCGGTGGCCAGACTATCATTTACTTCCCATTCAAAACTGTTTTCTTCCATATTAGGGAAAACAAGCAATACCCTGTTCTTCCATTTTAAATCTTCGAGGGTAATCACTTCATTCATCAAGGCAGATAGCCACAAAAAGGCTATTAAAACAATCCAATTCATGGTATAATATAAGTAGGGGTTTAGTAGAGCTACCTAGGAATAGATGTCATAGGCAGCTTGCCTATTAAACGTAATTCATGAATGATTGGTTTTTTTGAAATGAAATAGTTGTAAATTGATATAAAACAATAGAATATCAACTGATTTGCGCACCTGTGGATGTTGTCTCGTGAGGTTGAAGGAGTTTATAGCTGCCATCACCCCCCTCTGCCATCAACACCATGCCTTCGGATAGTTCCCCCATCATCCTCCTAGGTGCTAGATTGATCAACATCGTGACTTGTTTACCCACCAGTTCCTCGGGAGTGAAATAGGCTGCAATACCGCTTAAAACAGTTTTTTTATCCAGACCAGTATCCACTATTAATTTTAGCAGTTTTTTTGATTTTTTCACTCTTTCAGCTTGCAATATAGTCACCACCCGCATGTCCAACTTGGCAAAATCGTCAAAACTGACAATCTCCTTCATTGGCGCAGCCAGTGGGGCCTTGCCTTCATTTTTTTCCTTTGCCTGGTGTAATTTTGTTACCTGAGCTTCCACTTGGTCATCTTCTATTTTTTCAAATAAAAGGCTTGGCTTTTTTAAAGAGTGTCCTTCCATTATAAAATCTCCCTTGCCAAAGTCCGCCCAGCTTTTCGGTGGTAGATCCAACATCTGGGCCAATTTGCCAGCGGTATGGGGAAGGAAAGGTTCTGAGACCACGCAAAGGTCCGCGGCAATTTTAAGGGCAATGTTAAGAATGGTCCCTGTTCTTTCCTCATCGTTTTTAACGGTTTTCCAAGGCTCTGTATCAGCCAGGTATTTATTGCCCAGCCTGGCAAAGTCCATCATCAAAGCTAAGGCCTCTCTAAACCTAAACCTTTCCAAGGCAACAGATATTTTCCCGGGAAAGTCATGAGCAGCCTCTAAGGTTTCTTGATCAAATGGGGACAGACCTTTTCTCTCCGGTACCCTCCCACCGAAATATTTATGCGTGAGCACCAAGGCTCTGTTCACAAAATTCCCGTAAATGGCCACTAATTCGGAGTTGTTTCTGGCTTGAAAATCCTTCCAGGTAAAGTCATTATCCTTATTCTCAGGGGCATTGGCAGTAAGTACATACCTAAGTACATCCTGCTTGCCCGGGAATTCCTCCAGGTATTCATGAAGCCAAACCGCCCAGTTCCTGGAGGTTGAGATTTTATCCCCTTCCAGGTTCAAAAACTCGTTGGCGGGAACATTGTCTGGTAAAATGAATTCCCCGTGGGTTTTTAGGATGGCTGGAAAAGTGATGCAATGAAAAACGATGTTGTCCTTACCAATAAAGTGCACCAACTTAGTGCCTTTGTCTTTCCAATAAGGCTCCCAATCTATGCCATTCTCCATCGCCCATTCCTTGGTGGAAGAAATGTAGCCAATGGGAGCATCAAACCACACATAAAGCACCTTGCCTTCTGCCTCTTTCAAGGGCACGGGAATGCCCCAGTCCATGTCTCTGGTCATAGACCGGGGTTGAAGCCCTTCACCAGCCTCCAGCCAACTTCTGCATTGGCCAAGCACATTATTCTTCCAATCATCCTTATGGTCTTCCAATATCCATTTCTTTAAAAAGGGGGTGTACCTGCCCAAATCCAAGAACCAATGCTTGGTTTCTTTTAGCACCGGCACACTGCCACTTAACTTAGAGACCGGATTGATGAGATCGGTGGGGCTTAATGAGCTACCACATTTTTCACACTGATCCCCATAAGCCTGTCCATAGCCACACTTTGGACACGTACCCTCAATATATCGATCGGCTAAAAACTGTTGTGCCTCTTCATCATAATATTGTTCGGTAACTTGTTCAACAAACTCTCCTTTCTCATAAAGGTCCAAAAAAAGCTGGGCGGCGGTTTCATGATGGACCTTTGCTGATGTGCGGGAATAATGGTCAAAACTGATCCCAAATTCCTTGAAACTGCTCTTCATCATCTCATGGTAATGGTCTACCACTTCCTGAGGGGATTTGCCTTCATTTTTTGCCTTGATGGTGATGGCCACCCCATGCTCATCGGAACCACAAACGTAGGCCACATCCCTACCTTGAGAACGGAGGTACCTTACATAGATGTCTGAAGGAATATAGCATCCTGCAAGGTGTCCTATATGTAAAGGCCCATTTGCGTAAGGAAGGGCCGAAGTAACGGTATATCTTTTAAATTGCTGCTCACTCATGGGAACAAAGATAGGATAAAATTGGCTTTTTGGGACGATCTGCTCAACCTTGAATATGGAATTAAAAATCCGAATTATTTCTTGGGGGTCCTGATTATAGAGGAAAACCCATTTTTTCAGGCAGGGTTTGGAGTGAGATCGGAAGGCAATAGGAGAACAATCTATTAAAGGGGCACGTTAATTCCCAACCAAGGCACTGCAAAGAAAGTACCGATTTCACTACCCATGGGAACAATAAGGCCAAAATCTAAACTAACTTTTCCCAATATCCTCCGACCACCAGCTGATAACAAGCCAAGGCTACTCCCCCCTGCATTGATCAGGTAATTTTCTGTCATAAAATACCCCTTGGCACCAGTTCTCACCATACCTCCAAAGGAGACTGTTGGTGAATTGGCCATATTTCCTCCCCCAAAACCCCAACCCGTGCCAAGAGAAAGATTCTTGTCACGTGAGCCGAAGGTAGTTACTCCATACAATAGACCAAAGCCACCGTCACCGGCGCCAATAACTGTTCCCAACAAAGCCCCAACTCCAACATTAAAATTATCCTTCACCACCGGAATGGAGAATTTGGGGGTTATCCAGACTGGTGTAGGGGATCCACCAAACAGAAATAGAGGAACCATACCCGCCCCGATTGAAAAATTATCCGAAAGTCCAATAGAGGCCTGATTAAAAAACAGCCATGCATTTTGATAATAAGCTTCACCTTTTTGGAGCCCATAACCATTAGGCAGCCAAAAATAGCGGGTAGCCTGCAAGGTTTCTGTCCAGTACTGTCCATCCACTAACATTTCTTTATTCACTTCCTTTCTGCGAAGAATATCACTTTTAAAAATGGTGATATCGCCAAGCTGAAGGGTCCTGAGTTTTACAGAAACCTCATTTTCTTCCAAAAGCTCTCCGATGTACTCGTTCCCGTCCCGGGTTTGAATGTGGAGGAGGCCATTTTCCACCTGAGAGAATCCCTCCGCATATACAGCAATTAGGGCAATTAATAGCGCAACCCACCTTTTACGAATTGATTTGACTGAGAAATTCATTTTAAATTTGTGCTTACTTAAATATATAAAATAATATTTTTATTTATTATTTTATTATAATTTTTTTAATGTTCATTTCAACAAAAAACAAACTAAAATTTTATAAAGTCCTGGGTTCATGCTTGAATACTCCTTTAAACAAAGTCCACTTATTTAATCATGAAATATTATAAAAACCAAATAAATTATTTTATATAAAAAAAGTAAAAAAAATTACAAACATTCCCACCTGTAAAATAAAATTTTGTTTATGTTTTTTTACCATTTATACTTCTATATTTTTTGATTTTTTTATTTATATTTCGATTTCTAAGATGTTTGTATTCATTTTAATTCTAAATATTTCCTTAATTCATCATAAGTTAATATCTACGAAATCATAATTATTAACTATTAAACCTAAAATAGCCTATGATAGACTCCTACTTTAATTTCTTCTGCCAAAAATTATAAATTTTATTGGCAAAAGATACCATGCCTATAACTCCTTAGGCAGTATCTGAACTTTTAAAGATTGTCCCTCCTATTGGCTCATTCCCAGTTATTTGAGGATATAGCTGACAAGAGATGGCAACTTTTCAGAGCAAATGATCAATAAGAGCAAAACCCATAGTTACGACTTGGCATAGCCAAACTATTTTAATCAATTATAAACCTAAAAAGTTAATTTATGCTTAAACGTTACAATTGGCTCGGGATGGTCATTCTATCCCTAGCCATGGTCCATACTTCGGTATTGGCCCAAAGGTCGGTTTCAGGAACCGTTACAGATGAATTTGGTGATGGACTACCCGGGGTTACCATACTGGTAAAGGGCACCTCTACGGGAACCGCCACAGACTTGGATGGGGCCTTCAGCTTAGAAGTACCTAACAATGAAAGTATTTTAGTATTTTCCTTTGTTGGGTACCGGACCATAGAGCAGGTTGTGGGTAATCGGAGTGAAATTCTTCTTTCAATGGACCCTGATGAACAGACACTTACAGAGTTGGTGGTAACCGGATACACCATTGATGACCGGAGAGAAACTACCGGGGCAATATCTATCGTGGACCCCAAGGATCTGACGATAATTCCCACAGGAAATATTGAGCAAACGTTGCAGGGAAGAATAGCCGGGGTTAACGTTGTGACAAATGGCCAACCAGGCACTACCTCCCAAGTGAGAATTAGGGGCTTCGGTGCATTTGGAGGAAATGAGCCTCTTTACATTGTGGACGGATTGCCAGTGGGTTCTACGGATTTTTTGAATCCCGATGACATCGAATCGACCACTGTCCTGAAAGATGCTGCGGCTGCCTCCATTTATGGAGCTAGGGCGGCAAATGGTGTAATTATCTATACGACGAAAAGAGGAAAAAAAGGCGCACAGAAGCTTAGGGTGGACTATAACGGTATGTATGGTTTTACGGATCCGGGTCCAGGGTTTGACATGATGAACCCTCAAGACTTCATGGATTACACGTGGCTGGCAGAAACCAATACAGCTTGGCTAGAGGGGCGAGAGCCAGATTACGACCACCCTCAATTTGGCAATGGCCCTGAACCAGTAATGCCCTACTATATAAATGTAGGCGGTGCTGCAGGAGTTAGGAATCCTTTAACACCCGAACAAATCGAACAACAACGGGAGCTGTATAACATTGATCCCCGACAAGGCGGTATCCACCAATTAGTAAGGGCCAATCAAGAAGGAACCGATTGGTATAGTGCCATCACCAGAAGAGCTCCAATACATCGGCATTCTTTGGGTTTTTATGGAGGCGGTGAAGGGAGTCGTTTCTATATTGGTTTGGGCATCCAAGAACAAGCTGGCATCATGACTGGTAACGACTTTAAAAGGTATTCGCTGCGGGCCAACACTGAATTTGATGTGACTCCCAGACTGAGAATAGGCCAGAACTTTCAGGCTACCTATAGGCAAGTTCTCGGACAATCAGGAGGAGCAGGAGGACAGGGAGTAGCTGCCGGTGAAAACGATTTTAACCTAGCATACAGAATGCCTACAATTATTCCTATCCGCGATGAATTTGGAGGATATGCCGGTACCGCAGCCAGAGGCTTTAACAATCCAAGAAACCCCGTGGCAAATAGGGAAGGTTTACTTGACAACAGAAGTTTCAACGCAGAGGCTTTCGGTAATGTTTATCTCGAGTATGATATTCTTGAGGACTTGACTTTCAGATCGTCTATTGGTGGCCGGTATAATAATTATTATTACTGGAATTACAGCAGGCTTCAATATGAAAACTCCGAAAACAATTCCGCTTTTGGGTATAGTGAGGGCTCAGGTTTTAGCTTAGGCTGGACTTTCACCAATACCATGACTTATAAAAAAGTATTTGATAGGCATTCCATAGATGTACTTTTGGGTCAAGAAGCCTTAAATACTGGCATGGGAAGAAACAACAACATGGTGGGACAAAATCCATTTTCCCAGGACATCAATTTCGTTAACATGTCGAATGTCCCTGTGAACACCAGAATTGTAAACAGTAGCTTGTTTAATGGGGTCACCTTCCTTTCTTACTTTGGCAGAGTAAACTATATCTATGATGACAAGTACATTTTAAATGCGGTCTTAAGAAGGGATGGTTCCTCCAGGTTCGGTGAATTTACGAGATTTGGTGTGTTCCCTGCCTTTTCTGCGGCATGGAGGATTTCCTCAGAGCCTTTTATGGCAGGTGCCACTTGGATGGATGATGTGAAAATACGAGGGGGTTGGGGTCAAATGGGTAACTCCAACAACGTGGATCCAGACAACCAGTTTTCCCTCTTCGGGGGAAACATAGCCGCCTCATCGTATGACATCACTGGCTCAAGTTCTAATGCACCTATTGGATTTAGAAGGTCAAGATTAGGCAACCCAAATGCCCGATGGGAAACTGCAGTGACAAAGAACATCGGTTTTGATGGTACTTTTTTTAATGGCAAACTGGACGTGATTGTGGATTGGTGGCAAAAAGACACCAGGGATTTATTGTTCAGAGTCCCTGTGCCATTGACGGCAGGATTCAATGCAACCCCACCCTTGGTAAATATTGGTGAAATGATGAACAGAGGTGTGGATTTCCAAGTCATGACGAGAGGTAGGTTGGGTACCGACCTCACCTATGAATGGGTGGTAAATGGAGGATTTCTGAGAAATGAAATTGTTTCCTTGGCAGGTGATTTACAATTCATTACAGACGTTAACCCCGGCTTCAGAGGTATATTCCCTATCCGAAACCAGGTGGGTCGCCCATTATCCGCTTTCTTCGGGTATGAAGTAGAAGGCTTATTCAGAGATTGGGAAGATGTGAACAGCCACGCCCCACAACAAGGAGCCGCACCTGGTCGCTTCAAGTTCAGGGACGTAAACGGGGACGGTGAAATTGATGCTGACGACAGAACCTATTTAGGTAGTCCAGTTCCAAAGTTTACCGGCGGAACCAATTTCACCATAGGTTATAAAAACTTTGACTTATCTGCCTATTTCTATGCCTCCATTGGCAACAAAATTTGGAACCAAGCTAGGTGGTTTACCGACTTCTTCCAAACCTTCGAAGGTGCTGGTATTTCCAACAGATTGAAGGATGCCTGGACCCCGGAAAACCCAAATGCCGAGATCCCAATTGTAGAAAGAACCGCCAATTTCAGTACCAGTAACAATGGTAGCTCATTCTATGTAGAAGACGGGTCGTATTTAAGGTTGCAGAACTTGACCATAGGTTATACCATGCCTGAAGGCCTTCTCCAGCGATTTAAAATGGAGAGGTTAAGGGTTTTTGCCTCCGCCAATAATTTATGGACAGTCACTGGGTATACTGGTCTTGACCCCATGGTGGGAGGTAACGCAGACACCAACTTTGGTATTGACGTAGGCAACTATCCATTAACAGTTGGATACACTATGGGTGTGAATTTAAGCTTCTAATGAGGAATTTTCAGTTATTAAGAAGAAAGAAGAAATGAAAAACGTAAAGAATAATATTACAATAATCGCAACCTCTTGCCTGATGCTGTTTGCCATAAGTTGTGATGACTTCTTGGAGATACCTCCAACAGGTCAAATTGGTGAGGCCCAGCTTCAGACACTTGAGGGTTTAAATGCGGCACTTTTGGGAGTATATTCCCAAGTGAATGGTAGGGCCCAGAGAATGGCTTCACCCTCAAACTGGGTTTGGGGAAGCATAAGAGGAGGTGATGCGAACAAAGGTACAGACCCGGGAGACTTCCAGTCTATCAATCCCATTCAGCGGTATGAAAATGATGCTACGATTGATATACTTCGAGAAAACTGGGCTGGACTTTATGAAGGCGTATCGAGAGCAAACATGGTGCTAAGATTATTGGGAAATAGAGAAGAGAGCGTCCCAGATGCCGCAGCCACGCATATCGAAGCTCAAACCCGATTTTTGAGAGCTCATTTTTATTTTCAATTGACCAGGAATTTCAACAGAGTCCCCTACGTAGACGAGACGGTAGATTATCAGCAAGGACTGGAGGAGGTGGTGAATGACCAAGATATGTGGCCATTTATCGAGGCGGATTTTCAGTTTGCAGTAGATAATTTGCCAGATACTCAATCAGAGGTGGGACGAGTGAATTCATGGG
>PXCO01000112.1 GCA_003565295.1 Cyclobacteriaceae bacterium | reverse complement strand
TCTATTTGTAACTGTGTCCTGTCCAGTAGTTCGGGATCCATGTATTCGTCCTTGATTTCAGAAATATAGAGGATGGTGTCTCCTTTGTTGACAAAATCCCCCTCCTGTACGTACCACTTTTCTATCCTTCCGGGTATAATGGAATGTACTGTCTGTGGTCGGTGTTCGGGCTTAAGTGCCGTGATCATTCCCGCGGATCTAAAATTTTGAGTCCAGGGAAGAAACAAGGTCACAAAGGCCACCAATAGAATGTAGAGCAGGATCCGTATTCTTTTTTTGCTCTCATTCTTGGGAATGGTCATCTTATAACTGTCGAAGGAATAAGGGTTGACCAATCCTTTGATGGAATTCTTTGAAACGTTCAGCATGTTGTTATGAATTGTTTCTATTTAAGTACTCCTTATATTCATCATAATTACCTTTAAAGGCGATTTCACCCTGATCCAATACAACGATGGTATCAGCGCGCTCCATTGTTTCCTCCTGATTGGATACGGCAACCATCGTCCACGGCCCATCGAAGATATAATCTAACAATCGCTTGGAATCATTACGGTTAAGATGGTTAAACTCCTCCTCCAATAACAATAACTTTGGATGTGCAGAAAGGCTCCTGGCCAAAATGATCTTACTGATCACCTCATGACTTAATTGCCTACCCTCTGGCAGCACCACCGTCTCCAGATCTTCCTTCAGGCTGAAAATATAATCGTCGAGCCCTACCAATGTGATGATTTCCCTAAGCTTTTGCTCATCTATCTCTTGTTTTCCAACGGTGATGTTATCCCGGATAGTGCCGTGAAAGATAGATTGATGGGATAAACTGTCTCCGATCATTGCCCGTAGTTTGTCCAAGGCAATGGTTTCTAGTGGAAGTTTATTGATAATGATTTTTCCGGAGTAACTTTCTATTAATCCCGCCATGAGGTAAAGTAAGGTGCTTTTTCCAGACCCACTTTTTCCTGTCAGCACCACCTTTTCACCACTGTCTATTTTCAGGCTTAGATTATCGATGATGACTCTGTCGCCATTAGGAGGCCTGTAGCTCAGGTTCCTCAGCTGATAATTAAAACCCTCATCTTCGGATTTAATCGACTTATCTACTCCATCGTTTCGCTCCAATTCCATGTCCATGATCAGGCCTATCTTTTGAGTGGCGGTAAGGGTGTCATACACGGTCTCCAGGCTCAGGATCAGTTTTTCTACGGAACCCACGATTAATACAATGATGATTTCCGCCGCCACAAATTGTCCTATACTGATCTCATCCTCCATCAATAATATACTACCTGCCACCAGCAGGGAAACAACGATAAGCACTTTAAAGGCAATCATCACCTTATATTGCATGATCAATACAGCAAAGTGGTTATTCCTGTATTCCACGTATTTTTTCACCAGGTTGTCTACTCGCATAAATGGTAATGGTGAAAAGCCTGCTAATTTGAAGGTACCCAGGGTTCTGCCAATCTCCTCTAGCCAATAGGCCACTTCATATTTTGCGGAGGATTCTTTAAGGCTAGTGGCCATACCACGTGGGCTGGTAAGCCTAAAGATAAGATAAAGCAGAAAGACCAACACAACTGCGAAAATGATGAAAAACTGATGGTAAACAGCCAAAAGGATTAATCCAAAGAAAACCTGTAAAGAGGCTGTGCTGAAGTCGATCAGCAATTTTGCCAGCCCCTTTTGGAGGTTGATGGTATCGAAAAATCTATTGACCAGCTCTGGGGCAAACTTGCCTACCAGGGCCTCGGTCTTGATCCTGGGAAGGCGGTAGGTAAATTCTAAAGCTGACTTGCTGAACACCCGCTGTTGCATTTTCTCTGTGAGATAAAGCTGGCTGATCTGTAAAAATCCGCCAAATGCCGTACCCAAGGCCACTATTACGACAAGTAAAATCCATGAGGTGGTCATCCGGCCACCAAGGATGAAATTGAGGATGGCCTGAATACCCAGGGGAAGGACTAAGGAAACGATACCATTGAGGACTGCATAAAAATAAATGGCATATACTTCCTTTTTTTCCTCCTTAAGTAGTTCGTAAAACCTTTTGAGAGGGGTGTCGATAAGTTCAGTTTTCATCCTTTAGTGTTTTAAATACTAGTTCATGGTAAAAATCCACTTTCTCATTCCCCTTCACGGATAGCTCCGTCATGGCAGGCATATGTTTCAGGAAAAATGCCTGAAGTAAAGTTGATTCCATCAGGGTGGAGGCCAATGTTTTGGGATAGGGGTAGCTGGGGTTTATTTCATGAATAATATCTGCTAAGCGCTTGCTGATTCGGTGAAAGAATTTAAAATAGCCGTTCTTGTTTTCAATATCCACTTCCTTGGTGAGAAACGATTTGTAGGATTCTTCAGTCACTACCTGAGTGAGCAGTACGGGATCCAGGTATTGGTTCTCTTTGTTTTCTGGCCCTTCTACCAATAGACGAATGGCCACCTTCATCTTTTCATGTGGATCTTCCAGGTTTGAAATGGAAAAGACCAGGTGATGCTCCAGCCAACCCCAATACCAAGCTGTGTGATAAAGGAGCAGTTTATGCTTGTTTTCAAAATAACGATAAATAGCACCCTCAGTGCTTCCGATTCTATCAGCTAATTTGCGAAAAGTAAAGCCTTCCATGCCTAGTTCTGCAATTAACATAAGGCTTTGGTTGATGATTTTCTTTCCTAATGTGGAGCTCAAGGGGTTCTTAAGGTAGATATCATCGTGTACTTGAACAACGATACTGTTTAAAATTTGATCCATTCACGAATATGAAATAAAGCTTACGGGTTGTTTATACGCCTGCGAATTTAGTAAGGTTTACTCACTAATGAAAAAAACTCAATATTTTTTCTTAAATATATAAAAAAGTTATTTCATTGGAAGGAAATTTAGCAAAAACCCATATTTACTTATCAAACACTGAGCATTTATTAAGTACTGTCAGGTTCATAATGGATTTTTCCCAAGAGGTAGAGGTAAAGCACTTTTGAGTAACGCAACATTAGGGGAAGCAACAGCACATTTAACATCACCACTGAAAGAATATATATCCAAATGGCCATTTCCCCAAAAAGAATGTTTATGGCTACTACTACTGCCAGAAAAAGCGCCACGGACATGCCATAACTGATGTACATGGCACCATAGTAAAAATCCGGCTCTGGCATAAGATCCTCTCCGCAATTCGGACATGTGTTATTGATTTTTGTAAGTTCGCTAAAACTGGCCAGGGCTACGGGAAACAAGTTTCCTTCCCTGCATTTGGGGCATTTGGCCTTTAAAATTGCTTTTCCTAAAGATCGATTTTTCTTCAAGGTCGATTGGGACATGCTTTTTTATTATGGGTGATTTACCGGACTTCTTCAATATCATAATCTTTACCCTTTCCGTATCTTAAAAGTTCCTCCAGGGTATAAAATTCCAATGTGTCCAGGTCCTTGACCTGGAAATTTTCACGGCCAGTCCGTTCTACCACTTCCAGCATACGGACTTCTCCATAATTCACAAACTTGTAAACCCTCCCTACCCGGATGTTATCTAGGGCTAATGGCATATTCAAAATGATTCATAAATTGGGTAATTATAAAAAAATCGATTTTTATTAGCTTTTGTTCAAAATCATGACTCCACTGGCCACAAAAGTTACATTCTCCTCTGCCTTGTCAATGGCATCTATTTCTTCCTGGGGTTTTCCTGCATCTTCTGCATAATGTCTCAGGGTCTCAATGTCTGTGGTGGTCACAGTGGCCTCCCCTTCGATGATTACCGGAAACCCGGTAGAGGTGGTCGGCACAAAGAAACCATAATCTTTAAATGTGACGCGCATCAAGGAACCGTCTGGAAGACTTATACCTAACCAGCATCCTTTATGGGTACATACCTCCTTAATCTCCCCCCTAACTTTTCCCGTAAAGTTCCCTTCACTCCTTACTTTTTGTAACATTTCCTTAAGGGTCACCGCATGTTCTGCGGTGATTACCTCCCCATAATTGCCGGAAATCTGCTCAGATTGCTCCGTCTCTACCTTGGTTTCATGAGTAGTTTCGGATGGAGAATTCCCACAGGAGCTTAGGAAAAATACACTGGTAAGGATGGATAACAAGGTTTTCATGTTGAAGGCATAATTTGTTGAATGTCTTACACAAATGTAGTAAGCATTAGCGAAATCTCTAAGTGCCGGGAATAAAAGTAATTTTAGGTATTCCCCTTAGATTTATATGATAATCTATTAATTTTGCGATTCATTATAAAAATCCGCACCAGCAAATGACCGTAACTAAGAAGTTCATCATTGATTTTGACAGTACCTTCACCCAGGTAGAGGCATTGGATATCCTGGGGGAAATCAGCCTTAAAGATGATCCTGAACGGGATAGGAAATTACAAGCCATAAAGGACATCACGGACCAGGGCATGGAGGGAAGCCTTACTTTTAGGGAAAGCTTGGAACAAAGAGTGGAACTATTGAGTGCCAACCGCTCCCAGATTTCGGAGCTTGTGAAGGCACTGCGGAACAAGGTCTCCAAATCATTCCAAAGGAATAGGGAATTTTTGGAGGAAAACTCGGATGATATTTATATCATCTCCAATGGGTTCAAGGATTTCATTATCCCCATAGTAGCCGAGTACGGGATCAAGGAAGAAAATGTGTTTGCCAACGAGTTTATTTATGATGACGAAGGCAACATCATAGACTTTAACAGGGAAAACCTCCTTTCTAAAAATAATGGGAAACCTGAAACCATCAAATCCCTTAACTTGGAAGGAGATATCTATGTGGTAGGAGATGGGTATACGGATTATGAAATTAAGGCCTCTGGAGTGGCCAACAAATTTTATGCCTTCACTGAGAATGTAAACCGGCCTAAAGTCCTGGCCAAGGCAGATCATGTGGCACCTAGCCTGGATGAAATATTGTATGTGAACAAAATGAACAAGAAATTTAGTTATCCAAAAAGCCGGATCAACATTTTACTTCTGGAAAATGTGCATCCTATTGGCGTGGAATTGATGAAGCAAGAAGGCTATAATGTGGAAGTGGTGCCATCTGCCCTATCTGAGGAGGAACTAGCAGAAAAAATCAAGAATGTTTCGGTATTGGGCATCCGTTCCAAGACCCAGGTAACTGCCAAAGTGCTGGAAAATGCCAATCGACTTTTATCCATTGGGGCCTTTTGTATAGGTACCAACCAAATTGACCTTGAAACCTGCCAGGAGAAGGGCATTGCGGTATTTAATGCCCCCTTTAGCAACACCAGGTCTGTGGTGGAAATGGCCATTAGTGAGATTATCTTCTTAATGAGAAACCTCTTTGACAAAAGCAGGTCCATGCACGAGGGGAAATGGGACAAATCGGCAAAGGGCAGCTATGAAATAAGGGGGAAGAAATTGGGCATTGTAGGCTATGGCAACATCGGTGCCCAGCTATCGGTTTTAGCTGAAAACATGGGCTTGGATGTATATTACTACGACGTGATTGAAAAACTGGCCCTTGGGAACGCTACCAAACTTAGCTCCTTGGAAGAACTATTGCAAACCTGTGATGTGGTATCCTTGCATGTGGATGGGAGGAAAGAAAACCATAACCTACTCGATGAGACCCATCTCCGTATGATGAAAAAGGGTGCTCTACTGATAAATTTGAGCAGGGGGCATATAGTGGATATCCCGGCATTGAGGGATGCATTGGAAGATGGACACCTTGCCGGGGCGGCCATTGATGTATTCCCCTCAGAACCTAAAAACAATGATGAACCTTTCGAGTCTGAACTCATAGGTATGCCCAATACCATACTTACCCCCCATATAGGCGGCAGTACCCTGGAGGCTCAGCAAAATATTGCCAACTTTGTACCGGGAAAAATAATTGAATATATTAATACGGGCAATACCTACAACAGTGTAAATTTCCCTAATATTCAGCTCCCCTTTCTACAGGATGCACACAGACTGATTCATATTCACGCTAATGAGCCGGGGGTCATGGCTGAGATTAATCAGGTTTTGGCAGGCCATAAGATCAACATCGTAGGTCAATACTTGAAAACCAACGAGAAAATTGGCTATGTAATCACCGACATAGATAAAGCCTACAGCAGCAAGTTGATAGATGAGTTGAAAGCCATCAAAGGAACCATCCGTTTTAGGATGTTATATTAGGCTTGATAAAAAAACTAAGCCCTGCTTTTCATGTTCAGCATGAGGCAGGGCTTTTTTTTGCAAATAGAGATTTAATTACCTCTTATTTGATTTCCATATCAAAAGGCAAGCGGGTCATCATTCCCCTGTACCGATTTAGCCTTTCCAGTTGTACCCATAATTCTCTACCGATGCCGTATTGCCAGTGTAGCTGCGCAATTTTTACCTCTTTGCTGAATTCGCTTAACAAAGTTTCCAGGAATCCCTTTTGTTCAGGATAATAAACTACTCTGTAATCATCAGCCACTTCAGCTTTTTCTGCAGCTAGGCGGATGGCATCTTCCAGCCCTCCCAATACGTCTACAAGCCCTATTTCCTTAGCTTGTTTTCCACTCCATACTCTTCCAGAGGCCAAGGGCAGCAAGGATTCTTTTTCCATGTTCCGGCCTTCGGTAACCCTGTTCAAAAAGGTTTCATAGACCTCCTCCGTTTGTTTTTGAAAGATCTCCTTTTCTTGGGGAGTGGGCGCACGGTCAAAGGACACAAAATCAGCGAACTCACCTGTTTTCACCACATCGGTGTTGATCCCCAATTTGTTATTCAGCAATCCTTCCGCATTGAACCAAAGGGAAAATACCCCAATGGAGCCCGTTATTGTATTTGGTTGGGCGAAGATGGTGTCTGCTGGAGCAGCCAGGTAATAGCCCCCGGAGGCGGCGTAATTTGCCATCGATGCGATTAAGGGTTTCTCTTTTTTTGCTTGAGAAAGCTCTCTCCAGATCACTTCAGAAGCCAGTGCTGAGCCGCCGGGAGAATTGATCCGGAGTACAATTGCTTTTATGTCCTTGTTCTTGCGAAGTTTACGGATTTCTTTCATGAATTTATCAGAGGTAATGCCATCCCCTGAACTTCCAGCAGTAATTTCTCCATCTGCAAATACCACAGCAATACGGTTCTTTGAAAGGCGATTTTTGCTCGGTGTGGACTTATTTATCCTGGTAATATTGATGGAGTTAATATCATCATCCTCTTCTAGCTCAAGTTTATCACGGATCAAGTCCAAGACCTGGTCATCATACCATAACCCATCAATCAGTCCTAAATCCACAGCATCCTGGTTAGTCCTTACCAACATGTTGTCGTTGATTTCCTGTACCCTTTCTAAAGGAATTTCCCGACTTTCAGCCACTGCACTGGTCATCACCTCATTGAGATCCTTTAGATACGATTGCGTCTGTTGTCGGCTTTCTTCACTCATTTTCTCGTTGATGAAGGGCTCTACGGCATCCTTAAAATCCCCGGCCCTGAATACCACGGGCTCTACTTCGATCTTTTCGAACATCCGCTTAAGAAAGACCATAGAAAAAGCCAGACCGTTGAACTCCAACCCCCCTAAAGGATTCATATAGATATTATCAGCTACGGAGCTCAGGTAATATCCACTCTCAGAATATACCTCTGCATACGCAATGATGAATTTCCCGCTTTCCTTAAAGTCTTCCAATGATTCTCTGAGTTCTCTAAACATCGCAGGCCCACCCCCGGTGAAAACCCCTGCTTTGAGATAAATGCCTTTCACATCATCATTTTCTTTAGCAACCTTGATGGCTCTCTTGGCTTGCAGCAGACCTACGGTTTCCAAACCGGGAAATGGGCCAAGCAAGGATAAGTCAAAATCATCTTCTACCTTTCTTTCCTCTAGAGCTTTTCTGTCCAAATCCAGGATCAGCACGGTATTTTCTTTTACCTTTACCTGATCCTCCGATGAAATGATGGCGATAATACCTCCAAGAATAAAGAAGCCAAGAACCCAAAATATTAAAAGGCCAACGATTACGGCGAGAACATTGCTTAAAAATCTCATGAGTTAGTTAAATTTAAGGAGTTGAGGATGTGTAAATTTACTTCTTTTTTCCAAAAAACAGGATGGAACTTACTAGTAACGATAAAGGGTGCAAAGTGGTTTTATTGATCGGGGGTAATTTGGGTGATAGGCTATCGAATCTGCAACAGGCAGAGCAGCTTTTGGCAGAGAAAATGACCCTAATTGCCTCCTCACGTATCTTTGAAACTGAGGCTTGGGGAGGGAACTCCCAAGGAAATTACCTCAACCGGGCGCTCCTGATGCAAACCACGGAAAGCCCGGACAGGGTTTTAGCATGGGCTCAGCAAATCGAAGATCAGTTACAAAGAGTGAGGACTCACACATGGGGAAATAGGACCATGGACATTGACATCATTTATTTTGGCAATAGGATAATCAACCAAAAACACCTGAAAATACCTCACCCACACCTGCAAGTGAGAAAGTTTGTATTAGAGCCTCTTGCGGACATAATTCCTGATTGGTCAGACCCCATAAGCGGTTTATCGGTGCGCAGGATGAATGAACTGTGTGAGGATCCTTGTGAGGTATGGCTGTACAAGTGAAAGATAAATGATGGTGCTCTTAAAGTCCTGAGACCTCCGCCTCGGGATGAATTTTTTTCACCAATCCCTGTAAGACCTTGCCCGGTCCACATTCCACAAAGTGGCTGGCACCATCTTTCACCATATTTTGAATGGATTGCGTCCATTTAACGGGCGCAGTCAGCTGAGCGGTAAGGTTGTCCTTGATGGCGTTTACCTCAGTTACTGCAGTGGTACTCACATTTTGGTAAACGGGGCAGCTTCCAATGTGGAAGGTGGTCTCGTCTATGGCCTTTTGTAGTTTTATACGTGCAGGTTCCATCAGTGGGGAGTGAAAGGCACCGCCTACTGGTAATGGTAAAGCTCTTTTTGCCCCGGCTTCTTTCATCTTCTCGAATGCGATTTGAATTCCCTGGTTGCTCCCTGAGATGACCAGTTGACCAGGGCAGTTGTAGTTGGCGGGTACCACAATTTCATCGGCAATACTTTGGCAGATTTCTTCCACTTTTTCATCAGGCAAGCCCAAAATGGCAGCCATGGTGGATGGATTGATTTCACAGGCTTCTTGCATGGCCAAAGCCCTTTGATGAACCAGGCGCAGCCCATCCTCAAATGCAAGCACCCCATTTGCTACCAAGGCAGAAAATTCTCCCAGGGAATGACCTGCCACCATGTCTGGATTCAGTCCCTCGGTACTCATCGCTAAAATCACGGAATGTAAAAAGATAGCAGGCTGGGTCACATTGGTTTGCTTAAGTTCATCGGCACTTCCCTCGAACATGATATCTGTTATCCTGAACCCCAAAATTTCATTGGCTTGCTCAAAGAGTTCTTTTGCCTTTTTATTGGATTCGTATAACTCTTTACCCATTCCAGGAAATTGGGCCCCTTGGCCGGGGAAAATATATGCTTTCATTTTTAGAGAATAAGTTTATAATAATACAAAATTAAGGAATATATACCTAGAAAACCCAAAGAGTATTTGGGAGGCTATTCTTGGGGGTCGTAAAAGTGAACCTTTCCGGAACCCACATCATACATGCCCCCTATCAGCATTACCTTTCCTTCCTTTTCTAATCCAGAGAGAATGGAACTTTTGTTCCTAATTTCATCTATGGCATGGAATACATTTAATCTGGCCACCTTTTCCACGAATGATGGATTACTACCCGATCTGTCAGTTTTTTCGGATTTTTCCCGGGAAATGGCAGGTTTGATTTTTTCCAGCAAGGCCGTAATGTTTCCATCGTCCACCCCTTGACAGGCACTCGTTACCGCCCCACATTTGGTATGACCAAGCACCACCACAATTTTGGACTTTGCGTATTTCACAGCATATTCCATACTTCCCAGTATGTCTTCGTTCACTATATTTCCTGCCACGCGTGCATTGAAGAGGTCCCCTATTCCTTGGTCAAAAATTAATTCGGAAGAGGTACGGCTATCTATGCAGCTTAATACCACCGCAAATGGCCATTGCCCCTTAGCGGTATCTTTTACCATTTGTAACAGGTCCCTCTCTGCTTTTTGGTTTTCCACAAAGCGCTTATTTCCTTCCTTTAGCATTTCTAAGGCTTTTTCAGGAGTGATTTTGGCTTGATTTTCAGCGTTTAATGCTCTTATCATGGTTGATGCGTTTTTGGGTAAAAGTTGGATGAAACAGTAAATTGTTTCAATATGGCACAAATATGAAGCCATATTAAAGGATAAATTTAATAAACCTCAGTCATAAAATAGCCTGTCATGCCTTAATTGCTATAAGACCATGACAGGCTATACACGGAACGATATAGTATATTACCTGATAATTTGAATGGTTCCTTTTATTTTTCTTTCCCGCTCTGCAGGTTCCAGCACGTTGAAAAGCACATTGGCGGAATAGAAATAGGTTCCGGCGGGAAGGTCTCTGCCGTTCAGGTCTCTGCCGTCCCAGTTGATGTAGATGTTGTTTTCCGTACTTGACATGCTATTATAGCTGTGAACCAGCACCCCCCATCGGTTGTAAATCTTGATTTCCACTGCGTCTACAAACCTCGGGCATTTGGCAAATGGATTGTCAAATGCCATGAAGGTTTCGTTGATTCCGTCTCCATTTGGGGTAAACACGTTGGGTAGTTCGTAATTGGGGCAGTTGTCCACACAAACGATATTGCTGGGATCACTTTCGTTGCCAGACCTGTCCACTGCGGTAATGTAATAGCAGCCTTTGAAGTCTAATAGCTCTGTGATTCTGGTGCTGGTATTGATTACAGAAAGGCTTCTGATTTGTTCGAAAGTGCCCTCCTCACCGGTCTCTGAGAAATACAGCCTATAGCCATTAAGTTCCGTATCACAATTTCCGGAAAAGTCAGGCTCCCAACTCAAGTCATGGTGAAAGTCGCTGAAGTTACAGGGCTGATCGGAAACAAAATCCCTGCATTCCGGGCCTTCGAAAGTCAAAACCGGGGGACAGGGCAACCTGTCGTCATCGGGTCTGGCGCATACGATCTGGGACTTATTGGCTAAGGGATATTCTAAAATATCCAGGTTATAGGACCCATTGGTGACTATATAATAACAGTACTCGATTTCCGTGTCCAAAGGAATTCCGTTATGACTGCCATCATCAAAATAAGTGAATCCGTCTTCTGTCACATTCACCTCAGCTATCAAAGTAAATGTTTCTTCATCCTGTGCCTCAGGGTCAGTTCTGTTTCTGTAAACCAAGTGAGGAAATTCTGGATTGTTGTTATTCCAAGGCACAGTAAACTCCCAATTTAACTCTATGGCTTCATTGATAATGGTTGGTTCTAACCTTACTGAAGAGGCCTTGTTGGACACATCAATTTCCTCTCCCTGGGAATACAATAGCACTTCATAGTTGTAGACTAAATTTTCGGTATTAAGGCCTGTATCCACAAATACCGTATCGGAGGTAAGGGTTACCGAACTTTGATTTTGATCCCCGGTAAACCCCTGACTTCTTATCAAACCATATTCATAGGGGCCTGGATATTGCTCTTGATCAATATCGTAAGGAGGGGTCCATCTCACCAGTATTTCACCATCATCGGTTGCGGTGTTTTCTATGCTGACATTCGTGATCAAGGGGACATCTACTTCCATGGTAATACAGATTTCCTCCGAAACGATGCTTTCCCCACTTCTTGGCGTAGGATATGTGGCTACGAGCCGGTAACAATAGGTGTTTCCGGGGCTCAAACCAGCACCATCATTATCATCAAGGAAATTAAAGGTGTCGATATCTGTAGAGCCTACCAACTCATAACCGGGTCGTATGCCAGTTTCACAACTGTCCGGTTCATAGGGATCTGAATTTATTCTTCGCCATACTTGCATGGATTGAGCGGTTGATCCACACGCATACGGGTCCCATGATATATTGGCTGATCGCCCCTCATCTTGTGCAATGTCGTCGACCACAGGCGGGGGGCCCACGACCGTGATGTTCCATGTCTTGATGTCAACCAAAGCAGGACCCGAGGAGGGTTGATCCTCTATCCTTACGCGCACTTGATAGGTTCTGGCCCTTACATGCGCGCATACCGTTTGCCATTCGAAGTTGATGATGCCCGGGGAAGGTTGGAAAGTATCTACAGGGTTATAGGTGGCCGGGGAGCTAGTGATCTCTACAGGATCACCAAACACATCAATCTTTATGGGATCCCCGTCCGGATCCATCCCTTGGAAGATTTCTTCGATTTTTGTTCCGGCTACCACGCAAATATCCTCCGGCATTATTAGTTCAGGTCTTCGGTTATCCGTGTTTTCAATGATGATCTGCATGTCCCTTAGCACATAGCCAATCCTTCGCCATTCTCCATCCACCCTTCGCCATTCTTCTATTCGAAAGGCCACGTTGTATTGCCCTGCTATTCCAGGTGCATCCCAGATAAGATCCCCTGTCACAGGATCTAGTTCTAAAATTGGGGGAGTGGAGCCGTCCTGCCTTGAAAAACTAAACTCCCCGGATGCTGGGCTACGGTAATTGTTTACCTCCCGCTGAAAGGCCTGCTTGGGAATGTCCATTACATAGGCCAAACTGTCCCCATCAGGATCATATGCGCCTGGGTTATGAATGTATGTTTGATTCACTGCGCCATTATCCACAGGAGCAATGGTAAGCACAGGAGAATTATTTACCCCCAGAAACGGGTCAATTGTTATCATGGTCTCTATATAAAATGGAGTATCCACCGATTGATCCATATTCAATGTGTTGGCATTCCGGTTGAACTCCATAAATCGTATGGTATATTGGCCAGGCCCTTGGTAGGTATGGGTAATCACAAAGGTGTTTTTCTGTATATGTTCCCCAATCATTTCACTGAGGTTGAAGTCACTTTGTGTGTTTAGGGTTTCTTCTCTGCCATCACCAAAATTAATGGTACCCGGCCCAAACTCCACGGTGGAACGAGTATCGGTGTACCCCACTACGGTAATTCTATAGGTAAGGGTCTGAACAGACACCCTTTCTGCAATGATTTCCCCAGCCCGAATATGGGTGGCAAATGATTGTTGTATGCACAAACCGAAGAAAAGGAAGATTCCTAAAAGTAAAGGTCTTTTGTTCATGGGTTAATTTTATGATCAGCCACCTGTAGATACCTAAATGCTGAACCCGACAGCTTTGTCGAATTAGACTGGCCTTGCGACAAGTGAATGGCATTGAGATAATGTGAAAACGGTTTTAAGTCCATATAGTTACTCTAAGTTAAAGCATTGTATCCAAAATTTTTTACCGAAGCCCGATTTACGGCAAAAAATTTATTCCTCAGAGGAAAGCCCTTTTCATAGCCTTGATCCCTGACTACTTCATCACCTATCTTCGTGGTTTCATTGGCTTCAAAATTTTATTATTGTTAACTTTTTGAAGTACAGGTTATTGTGTCCCCTCCATTATTAGTTGTTTACAATTCTAGTACACCTATCACAATGCGCAAACAATAAACGTGTTCCTGGTGTTAAAATTCCCGAAATAAACAAGAAGATGCCCAATTAGGGGGTTATTTAGAACCTTTTAAAATAAGCTGGGCTTAAGGTGTATTGATTGTTTGCTATCCATTCCAAATGTAAATTTGGCGGTTAAGAAAAAACGAACAATCTACAGACAAAAGATTAAGATATGAGTTGGGTAACCAAAACCTTAAATAGTACATTAGGCCGTAAACTAATTATGGCCCTAACGGGGATATTTCTGATTTTGTTTTTAGTGGTGCACCTTGCGGGAAATTTGCAGTTGTTGATTCCGGATGAAGGGGAGTCCTTCAATCTATACGCCCATAATATGTCGATAAATTATTTTATTCGATCGGTATCCATCATAAATTTTGCTTTTATTTTATTGCATGTGGTCTATTCCATTGTACTTACACGTCACAATAAAAAGGCTAGACCCGTAGCTTATGCCGAAGCTAAGGGCTCCACGAATAGTACTTGGGCCTCTAGAAATATGGGCATATTAGGTACTTTGATTTTCATTTTTCTCTTGGTTCACCTAAGAGGTTTCTGGTACAGGCTTAAATTTGGATTGCCGGATAAAGTAATGGTAGGAGATGCTGAGGTGGACAATGCATTTATAATTGTCGTCGAGGCCTTTAAAAATCCCATTTACGTAGGTTTTTACGTATTAAGCATGGTTTTTCTGGCCTTTCACCTTTCCCATGGCTTTGCTAGTGCATTCCAAACTTTGGGATTAAATCATAAGAAATATACACCTATCATTGAAAAGGTGGGGTTGGGGTTTGCCATTCTTATACCCACTTTGTTTGCATTGATCCCTATAGTAATGTATCTCCAGAGCATATAGGGAGTAAAAAATTCTCGAATTAAACGTTGAAGACCGATGATACTGGATTCAAAAACACCTTCAGGGCCATTAGCAGAAAAGTGGACCAATCATAAATTTAATGTAAAGTTGGTCAATCCGGCCAATAAGCGAAAATATGAAATAATCGTGGTAGGCACAGGCCTAGCAGGTGCCTCCGCGGCAGCCTCATTAGCTGAGCTGGGATATAATGTAAAGGCTTTCTGTTTTCAGGATAGTCCCAGACGGGCACATTCTATTGCTGCCCAGGGAGGGATTAATGCGGCAAAAAATTACCAGAATGATGGAGATTCCGTTTTCAGGTTATTCTACGATACTGTAAAAGGAGGCGATTACAGGTCCAGAGAGGCTAATGTATATAGGTTGGCAGAAGTATCTGTGAACATCATAGATCAGTGCGTGGCTCAGGGAGTACCCTTTGCCAGAGAATACGGTGGCTTATTGGCCAATCGTTCCTTCGGTGGTGCTCAGGTTTCCCGGACTTTTTATGCAAGGGGTCAAACAGGACAGCAGTTGCTACTGGGAGCTTATTCGGCCTTGAGCAGGCAGGTGGCAAATGGGAAGGTGAAACTTTTTCCGAGAACGGAAATGCTGGATGTAGTCATTATCGATGGCAAGGCTCAAGGAATAGTAACAAGAAATCTAATCACAGGGACAATAGAATCTCATAGCGCACATGCCGTTCTATTATGTACCGGAGGTTATGGAAACGTGTTTTTCCTTTCCACCAATGCCATGGGCTCCAATGTGACAGCCGCATGGAGGGCGCATAAAAAAGGCGCCTATTTTGCTAATCCCTGTTACACTCAGATCCACCCCACCTGTATTCCGGTATCCGGTGACCATCAGTCTAAGCTGACCTTAATGTCTGAATCATTAAGAAACGATGGGAGAGTTTGGGTGCCAAAAACCGTGGAGATCGCAGAAAAATTACGTAAAAAGGAAATTAAACCTGCCGATATACCGGATGAGGACAGGGACTATTATCTTGAAAACAAGTATCCTTCCTTTGGCAACCTGGTGCCTAGGGATGTTGCTTCCCGTAATGCTAAATATGTGTGTGATGAGGGAAGAGGCGTGAACGAAACCGGAGAGGCAGTATTCTTGGACTTTAGAGATGCCATATTGCGGGATGGAGAGGATCTTGTAAGAAGTAAATACGGAAACCTCTTCGACATGTACCATCAGATTACGGGAGAGAACCCCTATAAAACACCCATGATGATTTATCCAGCAGTGCATTACACTATGGGAGGACTTTGGGTAGATTATAATCTAATGACTACCATTCCTGGACTTTATGCATTAGGAGAAGCGAACTTTTCAGATCACGGAGCCAACAGGTTAGGAGCTTCTGCATTGATGCAGGGTCTTGCTGACGGATATTTTGTGATTCCCTACACTGTTGGGAATTACTTGGCCACCCAGCCTTATGATAAGCCTTCTGAAGATCACCCAGCTTTTAAGCAGTCAGAAGAAGAGGTGAAGGAAAAACTGGAGCGGCTGCTTTCCATCAAAGGTGAAAAGACGGTAGATTATTATCATAAGAAGTTAGGTAAAATCATGTGGAACTATTGTGGTATGGCAAGATCAGCCGATGGACTGGCAAAAGCCAAGAGCATGATAAAAGAACTCAAGGAGGAGTTTTGGACAAATGTGAGGGTATTGGGTACAGAGGAGGAGCTAAATCAGTCCCTTGAAAAAGCCAATAGGGTAGCGGATTTTCTTGAACTCGGCGAATTGATGATCGATGATGCCCTCAACAGAAACGAAAGTTGTGGGGGTCACTTTAGGGAAGAGTATCAAACTCCTGAAGGTGAAGCCCTTCGTGATGATGAAAACTATGCTTATGTGGCTGCTTGGGAATATAAAGGTGAGAATCAGGATGAGCAACTTCACAAAGAGGAGTTGGTGTTTGAAAATGTGAAACTCACTCAAAGGAGCTACAAATAATTTTGACCGAAAAAGTAATTCAGTTATGAATCTTACATTAAAAGTTTGGAGACAAAAAAACGCATCCGACAAGGGTGGGTTCAGGGAATATAAAGTAAAAGATATATCTGAGCACATGTCCTTTTTAGAAATGTTGGATGTGTTGAATGAGGAATTATTGGAAAAAGGGGAAGACCCTGTGCACTTCGACCATGACTGTAGAGAAGGTATATGCGGTATGTGTTCCCTGCACATCAATGGCAAACCTCATGGGCCGCTTCAGACTACCACTTGTCAGCTACATATGCGTTCCTTCAATGATGGGGAAACCATTACCATCGAACCCTTCAGGGCTAAGGCCTTTCCTGTGGTAAAGGACTTGGTGGTAGACAGAGGTGCATTTGACAGGATCATTCAGTCGGGGGGATATGTCACGGTAAATACCGGTGGCGTACCCGATGCCAACGAGATACCAATTCCGAAAGTGATTGCCGATGAGGCCTTTGACTCAGCCACTTGCATAGGGTGTGGGGCATGTGTGGCAGCTTGTAAAAATGCTTCTGCCATGCTTTTTGTATCAGCTAAAATCTCCCAGCTAGCTCTCTTGCCCCAAGGTAAAGTGGAAAGAAAAGAAAGAGCTGAGAAAATGGTGGCTCAGATGGATGCGGAAGGTTTTGGTGCATGTACCAATACAGGTGCTTGTTCAGCAGAATGCCCCAAAGAAATTAAATTAAGCAATATTGCTCGTATGAACAGAGAGTATTTTACAGCCTCTGTAACTACTGAGAATGTTTGATATCAGAAATATTATTGTCCAAAACAGTGAGGCCGGGATACTACCCGGCCTTTTTTTGGCATAATAGGAAGAATATTTTAAATTTTATTTATTGAATTTAGGATTTTATCGGTATTTTTTCCTAATGCCTACCATATGTAGTAATTTGCACATTAGGCTGAACCTAACCAAACTTAATTTAGTCGTTCATGGCTTTTATAGATCTGGCAATATTTTTCATTTACATGTTGGTAATGCTCGGCGTGGGTTATTACTTTATGAGAAGCAACACCGGTCAGGATGATTACTTCGTTGGGGGGAGGTCTTTGGGTAGTTGGCACATAGGTCTTTCGGTAGTGGCCACAGATGTGGGCGGTGGATTTTCAGTGGGGCTTGGTGGATTGGGTTTTGCCATGGGGCTTTCCGGGAGCTGGATGTTGTTTACAGGACTATTGGGCGCCTGGCTGGCAGCGGTGTTTTTAATACCCGTTGTCCGTTCTAATCCTGCATTTGAGAAATTTTATACTTTGCCACAAATATTTCAACACCTTTTTGATAGAAAGGTGGGCATTGCCGCTGCTGTGATTTGCTTCCTAGGATATCTTGGTTTTACAAGTAGCCAATTGCTAGCCGGAGCAAAATTGGCCTCAGGCACCTTTCCCGAGCTTGAATTGCATACCGCCCTTTGGATAATGGGAGCGATAGCTGTGATCTATACCGTTCTAGGTGGACTGAAGGCTGTAATTTATACGGATACAGTGCAATGGATTATTTTGTTGGCAGGGTTTATCTTTATTGGACTTCCGGTAGCCTACTTTCATGTAGGAGGCTGGGAGGTAATACGCCAAACCTTGCCGGCTGAGTATTTTTCACTAACGAACCTTTCCTGGCAAGATATGGCCAATTGGGGGATCACCATCCTTCCGATTTGGTTTGTTGGGATGACCCTTTACCAGCGAATCTATGCCAGTAGAGACGTGCAGAGTGCCAAAAAGGCATGGTACATCGCTGGGGTTTTTGAATGGCCCATTATGGCGTTTATGGGGGTTTCCCTAGGGGTTTTAGCAAAGGTTGCATTTGACTTGGACATGATTGCGGTGGATAAGGATAACATGGATCCTGAAATGGGCTTGCCTATACTCCTTAGTACTGTCCTACCTGCGGGAATTATGGGATTAATGATGTCCGCTTATTTTTCCGCAGTACTCTCCACGGCCGACTCCTGTCTAATGGCTGCCTCCGGGAATCTTACTACCGACTTGTTTGGTAGATGGCTTAAGAAGAAGCCGGATCAATTGAGTATGCGTTTAAGCCAGCTCTTTACCTTAATCATTGGGGCTGTTGCCCTTGTTGTGGCCTTGCAAATGACCAATGTGCTGGATTTAATGCTTTATAGCTATGCCTTTATGGTTTCGGGTCTGTTGGTGCCTATTTTGGGGGGCTTGTTTTGGAACATGAGATCACCCTTGGCAGCCCTAGTGGCCATGATATTAGGGGGAAGTGTAACAGCTGGATTATCGGTATGGGGCCAAGAGCTGCCACTTAGACTTGATCCGAATTTTTTCGGTGTTTTGGCCTCTTTAGCAGCATTTTTGCTTATTTATCAGTTGACAAAGAATAAAAATCAAAATAATTTATCTAAATTTAAGTAAATGGCAACTATAGAAACGCTTTCCGCAATAGATAACGCAACATTTCTACAGAAAACAGAAATAGCAGATTTTCTGTTTGAACACCTGGATCAATACGGTGACCCTCAGGAGCACATCATGAGGTGTTTGGATTATGCCCTTGACCAGGCCGTGGATAAAGGTGGATTTGTTGTTTTAGCCAGAGAAGGGGGGCGTATTGTGGCAGCAGTGGTAATGAATAAGACGGGAATGTCAGGATATATTCCGGACAATATCCTTGTCTATATAGCGGTTGACAAAAGTCAACGAGGAAAGGGACTGGGTAAAAAGATCATGCAAACGGCAATACAAATGGCTAATGGAGATATTGCCCTCCACGTGGAACCCGATAACCCGGCTAAGATTCTGTATGAAAAGTTGGGTTTTACCAACAAATATTTGGAAATGAGACTAAAAAAATGATATGGCATTCTTAAACCTTTACAAGGATAAGCTTAAAACAAATTTCGAATTTCTAAAGACTAAATTCAATGACAATGGCATCGCCTGGGGAGTGGTGTCAAAATTACTATGTGGCAACCGGAGATATATCAAAGAACTGATTGATTTGGGTGTGGATGAAATCCATGATTCCAGGATCAGTAATCTTGCCAAGGTGAAAGAGATTAATCCTAACGTGCAAACGGTATATATTAAACCCCCTTCCAAAAGGAACCTCTCAGATATGGTGAAGTATGCAGATGTGAGCCTTAATAGTGAGCTTAATACCATAAGATGGATTAGTGACGAAGCTGTCAAACAAGGTAAGAAGCATAAAGTCATCATCATGGTGGAAACCGGCGACCTCAGGGAAGGGGTAATGGGGGATCATTTAGTGGATTTTTATGCCAAGGTATTTGAGTTACCTAACCTGGAGATTATTGGTCTTGGTACCAACCTTAATTGCCTGAATGGTGTAATGCCCTCAGCGGATAAGTTGATCCAACTCTCCCTTTACAAGCAAATCATTGAGCTAAAGTTCAATAAAAATATCCCTTGGGTATCTGCTGGTACCTCCGTTACGATTCCACTTATGCTGCACAAACAACTTCCAAAGGGGGTCAACCATTTTCGAATAGGGGAGACCCTGTATTTTGGCAATGACTTATTTGAAGATAAAGTAATTGAAGGCATGCATGGGGACGTCTTTGAACTCGCAGCAGAAATCATCGAGATGCAGGAAAAACCCTTGTTGCCAATGGGCACACTGGCCGCAAATCCCCAAGGGGAGGTGGCCGAAATGGACGAGACCCTCTATGGTAAAACAAGCTACAGAGCAATTTTAGATATTGGTCTTCTAGACGTAGACCCTAAATACCTGATCCCCGAGGATGGGGAATTTGAGATTTTGGGCGCCAGTTCTGACATGCTTATTTTAAATTTGGAACAAAATCCCAAAGATTATAATGTTGGGGATTTGATTAAGTTCAACTTGAAATATATGGGAGCCCTGGCCATTTTGAACAGCAGCTATATTGAAAAGAGGGTGGTGTAGGCAATTATAGGCTCATTAGGTAAATTCCATCCCTCTGGTTTGGGTTTATAATATTTAGCCACTACTTTCGCATCATCGATCATTAGGGGTGCCCAAAGATTACGGGCTGAGATCATACCCATATCACCTGATCCGGGTAGTGCCGGCGAAGGGAAATGAACTAAGCTTCACATAGCTTTTGGGTGAACAGTTAAGGCAGGGATTACCCTTAGTCTCTGCTATGTTTGACCAATTTAACGTTTTATCAATGAAGAAAGTAATGGCTACACTGGCATGTACTATGCTGGTGGCAACGATCTGGGCGCAAGAAACGCTCAAAGGAAAAATCGTGGATTCCAAAACGGGTGAAGCTTTGCCCGGCGCAAATGTACTATTGGAGGGAACCGGAAAAGGTACGGTTTCCAATATGGACGGGGCTTTTACCCTTTCCGGATTGCAGGAGGGGAGGCAGAGGCTAAGGATTTCTTATGTGGGCTATTCCACACAAAGGGTAGCTGTGGTGCTTCCTTTTGCAGAGGAATTTTTAATCCCCTTGGAGGAAAGTACCGTATCTGCAGAGGAATTTATTGTTACGGCCACAAGAGCTTCGGCGACTACACCCACCACCTTCAAGGTGATTTCTAAGGAGGAGCTAGACAGGGTAAACCTGGGTCAAGACCTTCCCCTTTTGCTAAATTTTACCCCGTCAATCGTTACCCATAGTGATGCCGGTGCAGGTGTGGGATATACTGGGCTAAGAATCAGGGGTTCAGACCAAACCAGGATCAATGTTACCGTGAATGGCATCCCATTAAACGATGCGGAGTCACACGGGGTGTTTTGGGTGAACATGCCAGACTTCGCTTCCTCGGTGGAAAATATCCAGATCCAGCGAGGTGTGGGTACCTCTACCAACGGGGCAGCCACTTTCGGGGCCAGCATCAATATACAAACCGATACCAAAAGAGAGGAGGCATATGCGGAAACCGATAATTCCTTCGGTTCATTTAATACGAGAAAACATACCCTTCAGGCAGGTTCAGGTCTATTGGATGGCAAATGGGCAGTAGATGCAAGGTTGTCTCAAATTACTTCTGACGGATACATTGATAGAGCTTTTTCCGACTTAAGATCCTTCTTTGTTTCAGGTGGGTATTATGGGGATGACCATGTATTTAAGGTCAATATATTCTCCGGTGCAGAACAAACCTACCAGGCCTGGAACGGTGTACCCGAGCACCTACTGGAAACCAACCGGACATATAATTCCTATACCTATGAGAATGAAACCGACAATTACCAGCAAGACCACTATCAATTCATTTACGCAGGTAACTGGGGCAGTAATTGGAAGGCAAATTTTGCCCTACATTATACCTATGGCAGGGGATATTATGAACAATTCAGACCAAATGATAGATTGTTGCAAAACTATGGGATTGCCCCTATAGAGATAGGCGGTGAGGTAATTGCCAGAACGGACATCATCAGAAGAAGGTGGCTGGACAATGACTTTTACGGCGGGGTTTTTTCCTTTAATTATGTTTCTGATGACGGCAGACTGGATTTCTTGATTGGGGGTGGGGCCAACAGGTATGATGGTGATCATTTTGGGGAGATCATCTGGATGGGCGTCACCGGAGGAACCCAAATCAGGGATCGCTATTATGATAATGTGGCCGTAAAGGATGACAGGAATGTCTATGCTAAGGCCACCTATGAGGTTTTGGATAGACTATACCTTTTTGGAGATCTTCAATACAGGGGCATCGATTATAGGTTTGACGGCATCAACAATGACCTCAGGGATATTTCCGGTTTTCAGCAGTACCACTTCTTTAACCCCAAATTTGGCTTTTCCTATGAGTCTGAAGGGGGGAAAACCTGGTACGCTTCCTATGCTGTGGCAAATAGAGAACCCGTAAGGAGGGATTTCACCGATTCACCCCTTGTCGAAATTCCCAGACCGGAAACCCTGCAGAATATAGAAGCAGGTGTAAGGGTTAGTCAAAGCAACTTCCAGTACAATGCCAATATTTATTATATGGGTTACCGGGATCAACTGGTACTTACCGGCCAGCTCAATGATGTGGGGGCCTATATCAGAGAAAATGTTGCCAGTAGTTACCGGGCGGGGATTGAGTTAGACGCTGCTTATATCCCCCATCCCAAATGGTCATTGGGGGGAAACCTGGCTTTTAGCAGGAATAAAATTGATGCTTTTACCGAATACAATGATGTATACGACGAAAGTTGGGCCTTTGCGGGCCAGGAGGCGACTACTCATACTAATACCGACATTGCATTTTCCCCAAATGTGGTGGCCTCGGCCATGGTGGATTACAAGCCCCTGCCTAACCTTGAAGTCAGTTTGATGAATAAGTATGTGGGGGATCAATATCTGGATAACACCCAAAGGGAAGACCGAAAATTGGATGCCTTCTGGACCACCGATCTTAGGCTAAACTATGGAATTGCGCCTGGGTTTGTAAAAAAGATGGATTTTACCCTCATGGTGTATAACGTATTCAACCAACTCTATGAACCCAATGGGTACACTTTCAGTTACTTTGTGCCAGCTGAGGGAGCCACCGGAAGGGAGTTGATCACTGAGAATTTCTATTACCCCATGGCCGGAACCAACTTTTTAGCGGGAGTAAGTATTAAGTTTTGACACCTCGAACTTTGGAAAAAGCCTTTTAGTCCCGGGATTTGTGGATAACTAATTTTGAAAGGGATCATACCGACTTTTGGAAATAAAAGATCTAGCACTACCGGGGTATAGCACATTGAAGTGCTTTACCCCGGTATAGCTTGTCACCGTTTCAAAAAGGCTTTTGTTTTAATTACGAATCGGGTATAGGCTCAAATCGACCCCATTTATGCCCCGCCTATAACCCACCAAACAGCTTTACACATTTTCCATTCTCTATTTCCCATTAAACCAAATCCTCCCCATGCGTCTGTTTCATGATCTGCCTTGCAAAAAACGGAAAATAATTCACCAAGCTCACGGCAAAATCTGAAGCTAAAGAGGCTCCGAATAATTTTTGAACACCTCTTCCAATGCTTAAGCGCTGCTTAAAAGTGGATATCCAGGCCAAAGAGTATGCCTGCTCAATATCTAGGTGGTTAGCATATTTTAATACGGAAGCTGCTGCCATTCTTCCGGTTTGAATGGCGATCGCCATGCCATTACCACACAATGGGGTAATCATACCTGCCGCGTCCCCCAGCATCAATACATGATTTTCCACCGGATTTTTGTTAGAGAAATTGATTTCATTGATTACCTCAGGCTTGTCGAATAAGAATTCCCCATTTTCAAAGATGGCTTTCAACCTAGGATTTTTGAACAACACTTCTCTTTCCATAGCAGGGATGTTACCGAATTTTTTCAAAGCTGCCCTCTCTCCCAAATAGCAGATATTGAAAATTCCATTTTCCACTGCATTGATGCCGCAATAGCCTCCTTCGAAATTATGTAAGGCGACTGTGTCGGTATCATAATCTAATCTGACGTGATACTTCACTCCTATATAGGCACTTCTCTCCTCTATGAATGGCCTATTCATGGCCTTATCTATCCGAGACCGTTTGCCGAAGGCACCCAATACCAAACCTGCATCCCACACTTCACCTGTATCAAGGAAAACGCTGAAATTCAGCGGCATCTTTTTTACCTTCACATCCAGTGCCTGCGTCTGAAGCTGGAAATGCACACCCACCTCCTTGCATCGAAGATAAAGGAAATGATCGAAGGAGTACCTGCTGATCCCAAAACCACCCATGTCCAGGGGGAGTTCCGCTATCTTTCCAGAAAGAGAGCTTAACCGGAACTTGGTAATTGCTGTGGGATTTTCCGGGAACAAACCCTCCTTGATCAAAAAAGGCTTCACTTCATTGGAAACATATTCCCCACATACCCTGTGAAAAGGGTAACTTTTCTTTTCAATTACCCAAACCTTTTTTCCGGATTTGGCCAATAAATAGGCAGAAACCAGTCCAGCCAAACCTCCTCCTATGATGACGATTTCCTTTTGAGCCATTTCAATTCCTTTTGGTAATAAACTGTATTTTGCTAAAAAAGTTGGATTTGGGGACGTATATAATTCAATACCTCTATATTGCGCAACCTTTTTATTTTTTACGGAATTTAATTTGTAATTGCCAATGTTGCGCTTGATAGAATAGTGATGGTTGAGAAGGCCGTATAAGGAAGACGCAAAGCTTTTTAGGGTATTGGTGGTTACCTAAACTGATACTTGTAAATTTGTCTTTCCAAACACTAATTATCTAAATAATGCTTACAGATCGAATTAAGCAAAAATTTTTATCAGAATTTCATAAGGAACCTGAATTTATCGTGCGTTCACCAGGACGGGTGAACCTCATAGGAGAACATACCGACTATAATGAAGGGTTTGTATTACCTGCGGCAATTGATAAATCCATTTATTTGGGTTTTTCCAGGAACCAAGATAATGTTTGCAGGGTGTGCAGCCTGGATTTTGCAGAAACGGACCAGTTTTATCTGGATCAATTAGCACCCAGAATGGGGGGTTGGTTGAATTTTATCATGGGTGTGGCAGATCAATTCCAGAAACGAGGAATGGAACTGGGTGGATTTGATTGTGTATTTGGGGGAGATATCCCCATAGGAGCCGGGCTTTCCTCCTCTGCAGCGTTGGAGAATGGCGTAGGAATGGGACTTGCCAGGCTTTTTGGACATGCAGTAAATAAAGCTACGCTGATTCAAATTTCCCAAAAGGCAGAACATGAATTCGCAGGGGTGCAATGCGGGATTATGGATATGTTTGCCTCAATGATGGGAAAGAAAGACCTGGCCATACGGTTGGATTGCCGAAGTATGGAGCATGCTTATTTTCCATTGAATCTAGGGTCTTATCAATTTTTGCTTCTGGATACTAAGGTGACGCATTCCCTCGGCGATAGTGAATACAATAATCGTAAAGAAGAATGTGAAATAGGTATCGCTTATCTGCAGCAAAGGTTTCCTTCGGTAAAAAGCCTTAGGGACGTGACAGTTCCTATGCTTCAGGGAGCGATAGGGGAAATTTCCCCAACGGTTTGGAACCGATGTTCCTACGTGGTAGAGGAAAATGAAAGGCTGCTCAAGGCTTGTGATTGCTTGGAAAATGCAGATTTGGCCGGTTTTGGAGATCTTATGTATGGTTCGCATAATGGACTAAGGCAGAAATATGAAGTCAGTTGCCCTGAGTTGGACTTTCTGGTTGACTTTACCCTGGATAGAGTTGATGTGCTCGGGGCCAGGATGATGGGAGGGGGCTTTGGTGGGTGCACGATCAACCTCATTGCCACTGAGTCGGTGGATAATTTTGTGAAGAAGGCGCAAAAGGCATACCTTAATCAAATGGGTAGGCAACTTTCTGCCTATACAGTAAATATCAGTAATGGGACGGAAATAGTAGAAAAAGCTATGAATTAATTTGACAGGCTATATGAGTCCTATAGATGAAAAGAGAAAAAAGGAGATTCTTGATGAGGTGGAAACCTGCGAGAATCCCTATTTGCTTTTCCAAATTTGGCAACTGATCAAACGTAAACCGGCCTTGGAGCCTGTACAGCAAATCGCCAAAAAATATCCATGGCTGGCAGAGGAAATTGTGCCCAGAGACATGCGGATAATAACCGGGATAAAACCTTCGGAGGACAACAGGCTGGAACGGTACATTTATAAAAGCACCCCAATTATGTACTTTCTGGCTTTGGTTTGTCTTATTGCGGCTGCAGCATTGGTCAACTTACTTTCGCACGAAGGGGAGAACATTACAGTGGCCTTGTTTCAGAGCCGTGTGGCACTTATTTATGGGGTATTGTGGATGTTGTTTTTTTTGGATTTTGTGGTACTTGCTTCACTGACCTATCGTCATGGAAACAAAAAGGCAAAGCAGGAAATTTATTCGGCTACTTTAGTTTTACTTTTTCCGCCCTTGAAAATGGGGAGTAAGCACTTGCTCAAACCTGAATGGCAATGGATTCCCTTTCTGGGATGGTGTTATCGCAACGAAGGCCTTCTGGTACATTTGAAGGGGAAGTTTTCAATTCCGATGATCCTGATTGCATTTCTGATTTTGCCCATTTTGATTATTGAGTGGCAGTTTTACGAACCCGTACAGGAATTTCTCAATGCCGACCTTTCCTTTGTATTGGATATGGCGCAGGCTTTTATTTGGCTTGCGTTTGCATTTGAGTTCATTTTGATGATATCCATTTCGCAGGAAAAAATGGCCTATACCCAAAAAAACTGGATAGACCTTTTGATCATCCTTTTGCCTTTCATTGCATTTGTGAGAACCATACGGTTGATCAAAATTGCACGGCTTTCTCAGATTGCCCGTGGCTATAAGTTAAGGGGCCTGCTGCTAAAGGCCCGGCAAGGGTTGATTTTTGCGGGGATTTTCCACAAACTTCTTACGGTAAGACCGGAATATCAGCTAAAAAGCATTAAGAAGAAATTAGAAAAAAATCAGAAACAGAGGGAGGAGTTGGAAGAAGAGCTGGTTCTGATGTATAAACTGCTCAATAAAAGCAGTGATAAATAGGTCTAATATTATGGAAGTTTAGGACAATTAAAATGATAGATATACATCATTAGCAAACAATTTTTAATAAAATTCCTGGATAATTTATTTTTTATACCCTACATTTATTTATCTGTTTACATCTTTGGGCGATGGCTGAAATGATGAAAGGAGATCAGGATTCGTCCTAATTTCACATCCATCCCTTTCTTTTGAAGAACCACAACATTCCCAAAACAGCGATTCCCATGATGCCTAAGACCAAGAAATAGGCATACGGGTATTCCAATTCGGGCATGTAGGTGAAATTCATGCCGTATATCCCAGCCACGAATGTCAGGGGTATGAAAATGGTGGCGATGATGGTCAGCACTTTCATGATTTCATTCATGCGTTGGGACATGCTGTTCATGTATAAGTCCAACATTCCGTTGGCCATTTCCCTGAAAACTTCAATGCCATCTATCACTTGTATAATATGGTCATACAGGTCTCTGATGTACATTTGGGAACTCTTGTTGACCATGGGTTCTTCTAATTTCTCAAACCGGCCTACCGCTTCACGAAGGGGATAAACGGCTCTTCGCAAACCCAGGCTTTCTCTTCGGAGTAAGTGTATTTGACTGAGTAAATGCTTGTCGGGCTTTTCCATAAGTGCGGATTCAATTTCCTCAAACCTTTCTCCCAGCCTTTCCATCACGACAAAATAATGGTCGACTACCGCATCTAATAAGGAGTAAACCAGGTAGTCTCCGCCCCTTTGTCGGATGGTACCCCTACCTTCTCTGATCCGATTGCGGACACCATCAAATACATCACCGGCCTTTTCCTGAAAACTCAACACCACCTTACCTTTCTGCAATAGGCTGATTTGTTCCTCAGAAACGCCCAATTCACCCGCGTTCATGGTAAGCATGTTCAGCACGAAATGGATATACTCCCCGTGCTCGTCCATTTTTGGCCGTTGCCCCACGTTTAGGATATCCTCCATGGACAATCGATGCACCTGTAAATGATTACAAATCGACTGAATGAGGTCGGTATCATGGAGGCCGTCCACATTAAGCCAGCAAATGTGGTTATGGCTGTTTATTAAAAGTAGCTCGAAGCAGCGGGATAATGCCAAGTTTTGGTATTCATTTGCACCATCTGGGCAATAACATATCAGGTTGAGCTCTATTTGGTCCATTTTGCGATCCCCCGTAAATACGGGACTGCCCGGAGCCAGGCCTGTTTTAGGTTTGGTTTTAATGAATTTATTTTTTCTTTTAGGAGCTGCCATACGGGATTTAGATCAGAATGCCGAAAATTAGCCATTTGTCCACGCAATTATTATTTTTACCAGAAGGGAATTTGGCTTAATTCAAAACCAATCATTTGGGTTATGCATGAATTTCTTCATTTACTGGTTTTTCCCGTTGAAATTTGAACAAATAAATCCAAGCATGCAAACCTCCCTCCCATTGATTTTGATAAAGCCTTTATGTACCGCCGTGAGTTTGCTGTTTTCCTGTATGGGAGCCTATGCCCAGGTCACGGTTCATCAAGGGGCCTGGATCAGAGGAGATACCAGCCAAAAAAAATTGACTTTGGTGATGACTGGACATGAGTATGCCGAAAGCGGCACTCAAATTTTGGAGACCTTAAATCAATATGATGTAAAAGCGGCCTTTTTTTTCACAGGGGATTTCTATAGAAATGAGGCATTTACAAACCTTATCCATGAAATCAAAGCGGATGGGCATTACCTGGGTGCTCACTCGGATAAACATCTGCTGTATTGTGATTGGGACAAAAGGGATAGCCTATTGGTTGATCGGCAAACCTTCAGGCAAGACCTGTTGGATAATTATAGGGAGATGGAAAATTTTGACCTGAGTAAGGAGGATGCACCCTTTTATCTTCCTCCTTATGAATGGTATAATGATTCCATTAGCCAGTGGACCAAGGAACTAGGCCTGCAATTGATCAACCATACCCCAGGAACCAGGAGCCATGCCGACTACACCACACCTGAGCTCCCTAATTATATGGGCAGCGAAGCTATCCTAAATAGTATATGGGATTACGAGGAGAGAAATGGCCTGCATGGATTTATGCTTTTGATGCATATTGGAGCAGGTGAAAAAAGGAAAGATAAGTTTGCCGATAAACTGGAAGAATTAATTGAGGGTGTCCGCGCAAGGGGATATGAATGGGTTCCACTGGAGGAATTACTGAGTTTCCCGAAATAAAACCTTTATTATTTCCATTATTTTTCAGGATGCCCCACAACAAAACCACTTTTTATTTCGTCAAGGGAATAGTTAAACCATCAAAGCCATCATGAATAACATAACTGCATTGCGCAAAACTATACAGGTTTTTAGGTCATACGGCATAGCACTTACCGGCAAGAAAAAAGCCGCAAATTTTTACAGGGATCTCAGAATGGACAAAATTTTTGTTTCAGGCTTAATTTTTGAGTTGGAATATGAGCTGAAAAAGGAACTTGAGGATGATAAAGTGGCCAAAATACAGACCCCTTCTGAACTGATCAACAGCCTATTAAAAGCATCATAGGATAATTGACGGTATGAAACCCAAAATATTGATCGTGGCACTTTTTATTCCTTTACTCTTCGGGATGGTTTGGGTTTATAACAATGATGGCAACAGCCATAAGATAAGGTACGTGAGCAATGAATCACTTGCCACAGTACACAAAGGGCTGGCCTGGAAGGGAACCCCTAAATTGAATGATGGTACTTTTAAAAACCTTTACAAACCCTTTGACTCCAGCTTTTGGGATTTGCTGAAATGGAAAACCAGCGAAAACCCTTATGCGGAAGAAAAAGAAAAAGATTCACGGCTCCTTGAGGTGGTGAATTCCAAAGAAAAGGTGGATTCCGGGGAAGATTTTATGATTTGGTTGGGTCATGCTTCCTTTCTTTTTCGTATTCAGGGAGTGGTATACCTCATTGATCCGATTTTGATGGACAATGTATTTTTAAAGAGAAAAACTGCTCTCCCCTTGGCATTGGAGGATTTCCCCAAAGTGGATTTTATATTAATTTCTCATAACCACAGGGACCATTGTGACAAATCCAGTATCTCCGCTCTGGCAGAGCGGTACCCGGGCGCCAAATTTTTGACAGGTTTGGAAATGAAAGGCCTGCTCAGGGGCTGGGTGAATGGAAATGAAATCCAGGAAGCCGGCTGGTTTCAACAATATCAGATTGATGCCCCGGGAATGGAAATCACGTATGTGCCTAGCAGACATTGGACAAGGCGATGGCTTAGCGATACTAATAAGCGGCTTTGGGGAGGGTTTTATTTTAAAACACCCGATAATAACATTTATTTTATGGGGGATAGTGGGGATGGTGTGCATTTCGATGAGATTGCAGAGGTGATGGGACCTCCAGACATCGCCATTATGGGGGTAGGTGCTTTCAGGCCAGAATGGTTTATGGAGCAGTCACACATAAGCCCAAGGGATGCCATTCATGCCTTTAACCGTATGGGAGGAAGGTCATTTTTCCCCATGCATTTTGGTACCTTCGACTTATCTGATGAGCCCCTATTAGAGCCCTTGAACCTATTATTACAGCATCAGAACGAATTGAATGGTGAACTGATCTTTCCCGTCATTGGCAAGGACTTTCTTTGATGATAGATTTCAAGTGCCGGTTTCCTTAAAAGTTATGGGATAATTTTCTAAACCGCCATTTTTTGATAATTTCATGCCACCAAAAACTAAACTTTTCCAATGAATAAACTTGTAATCAATAGTTTCGAAGATTTTCAGCAGTACATTGGCAAGGAACTCGGTGTTTCAGCCTTCCATAAAATTACCCAAGAACAGATCAACCTATTTGCAGATGCCACATTGGATCATCAATGGATCCACACTGATCCCAATAGAGCTGCTAAAGAAGGGGAGTTTGGGAGCACTATTGCCCACGGATATCTGACCTTATCTTTGGTTCCTTACCTCTGGAATCAAATTGTACAGGTAAATAACCTAAAAATGATGGTAAATTATGGCATTGAAAACTTGCGGTACACCAGCCCGGTAAAAGTAAATGATGAAATATGCATGAGGGCCACCCTTGCCAACATCAGCGACCTCAGAGGGACCATAAAAACCGAAATGAAGGTGAAGATAGAAATCCGAGGGCAGAAGAAGCCTGCACTGGCTGCTTCCCTGATATTCTTATATCATTTTTTATGAATCATAAAAAAACCCCATCTGAACATAAGAGATGGGGCATTTGAAATTAATTTCTTCGCTTTAGGTGCTTTAAATTAATCACCTCGGGGATGGTGAGAAACCTATATCGACCTCTTGGGATGTCCTTTTTGGTAAGGCCCGCATACATTACCCTGTCAAGTGTAACCACCTCATAATCAAAGGCCGCAAAAATTCTTCTGACAATTCGATTTTTTCCGGAATGAATTTCTAAACCCAGTATCGTACGGTCTTTGGAAAGGATTTGAAGATCATCTACCTCAGCAAGTCCATCTTCCAACTGCACTCCCTCTAAGATTACCTCAAGGTCATTATTCGCCAAAGGTTTGTCCAGGGTTACTTGGTAGATTTTCTTTATTCTGTTGCTGGGATGGGACAAATTTTCGGCGAGTTCGCCATCATTTGTGAAAAGTAATAACCCGGTGGTATTCCTATCCAAACGGCCTACGGGGAAAATCCTTTCTTCACAGGCACCGTCTATGAGTTGCATCACAGTCCTTCTTTCAAAGGGATCATCCGTAGTGGTGATATAATCCTTAGGTTTGTTCAGTAGCAAATAAACTGGCTTCTCTGGATTAATTACCTTGTTTTTATACAAAACACGGTCTTTTCGCTTTACCTTATGACCAAGTTCGGTGATTACTTCTCCATTTACGGTGATTTCTCCTTTTGCTATTAGGTCGTCGGCCTCCCTTCTTGAACACACACCTGAGTTGGCAATGTATTTATTCAGCCTAATTTCATCGTCTGGCTGATTTTTTCTTTGTTCTTTTAACACCTCCTGATAGGCGGGTTTTTCTGCACTTTTAAACTTGTCATACCCTTTTTTGATAGGAGAATAAGGCTTGCTCTTGTTGGGTTTAGAACGTTTGGGAGCCTCTTCCACATATTCATATACTGGGTTTTGATTTTTGTCCCTGCCCAGGTATATTTTTTTGGACTTTTCTTCCTTTTTCTCGGCGGATGGTTTTCTTTTTGCTGATTCCTTAGAGAACCTTTGGTTTTTCTTGCTCTTAAAGTCTTTATTTTCTCTTTTCATAATGTATTGCAGCATCTCTGCTGTATTAAGTATAAGTAGCTCATTTGGGCGGCAAAGGTAGTGTAAATCTCTCGAATATAGTGCGATAGGTAAAATAAAAGCCAAAAATAATGAAGTTTCTACTCCTTCTTTTCGCCAATCTCATTCTCCTCACTACTGAAATCCTTAGGTTGAGGTAGCTCCTTGATATCGTTAATGCCAAAGTAATCCATGAACTTATCACTGGTGCCGTAGAGCAAAGGTCTTCCTAATCCCTCTGATTTACCCTTAATGGTTACTAATTCCTTTTCCAGTAATTTTTGAACGGAATAATCGCAATTGACCCCTCTGATTTGTTCAATTTCAGATTTGGTAATGGGTTGTTTATAGGCAATGATGGATAAAGTCTCCAATTGCGCCGTGGAGAGCCTTTTTTGTGAACGGTGTTTGAGCAAAATGCCAATGCTGCTCTGGTAGGCTGGCTTGGTAAGAAACTGATATCCGCCCCCACTTTTTTCCAGGGAAAATGAAAAATCATCCGAGGCATACTTCTCCCTTAAGGAGGTTATGGCCTCGGAAATATGATCATCCGGAACCTCCGATTCGAACATTTCGGTGAGGCATTTTTGCATTTCCTCCAAGGCGATAGGGCCTTCTGCACAGAAGATCAGCGCCTCTATGTGCTTGTGTAAGAAATCCAAAACCTATTTTTTTGCCAATTTTGCCTCTATAGAATGCATGGTATGGGGCACAGCCCTTAGTCGCTCCTTAGAAATAAGCTTACCTGTATCCACACACACACCATAAGTTCCGTTTTTGATCCTTCTCAGTGCGTTTTCAAGATTGATAATAAACTTTTGTTGCCTGGCGGCAAGCTGACTAAGACTCTCTCTTTCTAATGTGTCCGCTCCATCTTCCAAAAGCTTAGAAGTGCTTGCTGTGTTGTCGGTGCCACTGTCATTCCTTTTGCTCAGTGATTCCTTTAACTGTGCAAGCTCCTCCTTGGCTACTGCAAGCTTCTCATTGATCAAGTCCTCAAACTCCTTTAACTCTTCTTGCGAATACGAATTTTTTTCTTCCTGGCTCATAGACACGTTAAGTATTTAGCTTAGTTTTTATTATTTAGGCAATTAACTTCAAAAATTTCCCTAAAATACGCTTAGGTTTTGAAATTCAAAAATCCCCCAATTTATATTTCTATGCTCCATAAACGAACATTGGATGCCTAAATTATGATCATCAGCACTTTCATTTGTCCCTCCACCATTTATGTATAAATTTACCGTTTATAGAACCCTCTTTTGAAATTTGCAGTATAAAATGTTAATTTGTTTTATCTTACCAGACACAAAAAAATTTTACATAAAATGAAGAAAACTTCCCTTGTTTACCTATTGTTAGTGTTTGCCTTTGCGGCTTTTGGTCAAAAGAAGGACAAAGATGGGTGGTATACCCTTTTTGATGGAAAATCTTTAAAGGGCTGGAAAGCCTCTGAAAACCCATCCTCCTTCCAAATTGTGGACGGTGCCATAAAAATAGATGGCCCTAGGGCTCACCTTTTTTATGTAGGCAAAGTAGAAAAGGCAGATTTTAAAAATTTTGAGCTCAAAACACAAATCAAGACAGAACCAAAGGCTAATTCAGGCATTTTTATTCACACTGAATACGAAGAGGATGGATGGCCTGGTGTGGGCTATGAGATACAGGTAAACCAAAGCCATGGGGACTGGAGAAAAACTGGAAGTGTATATAGCTTCAAGGATGTGAAGGATACCTATGTGTCGGACAACGAATGGTACACCAAGCATATCATCGTCAAGGATGGCAAAATCACCGTTAAAGTGAACGATCAGGTAATCAATGAATTTGATGAAAGTAAAAACCGAGGCGATATTGGGGACAGCAAGAAAAAATTAAGCTCAGGAACCATTGCCCTACAGGCACATGATCCCGAGAGTGTGATTTATTATAAGGATATTAAGATCAAACCGCTTCCTTGATGGCGTAACCCTAAAAAGTTTTCATAACCCAACAATTAAACCACTTTCCAGTCCATTCGTATATCATGGACTGGATTTTTTTTGAAATAGACCATGGATGCACCTTTATATCAACCCGACGCCCTAAGGAACTTTGCCCGAGAGATTTTCGAGCATTTTGCAGTCCCCTCTTCAGATGCTGAGTTGGCAGCTGACGTATTGGCCTATAGTGATGAGCATGGTATAGATTCACATGGCATTGCAAGATTGGAGACCTATTACGATCTGCTGCGGGAGGGCAGGATTAACCCCGACCCTAAATTGAGTTTTATTAGGGAAAAAGGAAGTGTGGCAACCGTGGACGGCGATAACGGGCTTGGTTTGGTTGTAGGACCAAAATGCATGGAAATAGCAATGGATAAGGCCATTGAGCATGGTTCCGGTTGGATAGCTGTTTCTAATACCAATCACTATGGCGCCGCAGGGTACTACCCTGCTATGGCACTGTCCCGTGACATGATAGGCCTATCCATGACAAATACCACCAAGGGAGTGGCTCCATTTAATGGCATTGAAAAGAAGCTGGGCACCAACCCTATAGCCATAGCATTTCCTACAAGCCTGGAGCCCCCGGTTATGATTGATATGGCCAGTAGCACTGTGGCTTATGGCAAGGTAGAAATAGCCCACAGGGAAAATAAAAAGGTTCCCCAGGGCTGGTGTATCGATAAGTATGGGCATACCACATTATTACCAGAGCAAATGATGAATGGTGGGGCACTGCTGCCTTTGGGCAGCGACAAAGATGGGAGTGGACATAAAGGCTATTGTTTGGCAACTATGGTAGATGTGCTTTCCGCTGTATTGAGTGGGGCAAATTGGGGCCCTTTTGCGATTCCTTTTGCCATTAATGTGCAAGTAAGCGCCTCGGAGCAAGTTGGTAAAGGAATTGGTCATTTCTTTGGTGCATGGGATATAGAAGGTTTTCGGGATATTCAGTCGTTTAAAGCATCCATGGATGACTGGGTCAGGGAAATGAGAAATACTCCAAGTCTTGACCCCAATACCCCCGTTTTAATCCCTGGTGACCCGGAACGAATTGCTTATCAAGAGCGGATGAAATCTGGGATACCTCTAAACCAGAAGGTCATTGAAAGTTTAGCGCGGATTTCCCGGCAAACAGGCATAGCCTTATCAGGACCTAATTAATTAATGCAAGACCTCTCAGGATGACCACCTAGACTGGCACCCATTAATCAGCTTATCTTTTAAGGTTTTTTAGGGACAATTCTGCTCTTGGCCAGAACCCTTAGCCCCCATGGGCTGTTTGCTTAAGTATATGCCGTTATTCCATATGCATAGGGATACATTCCTTACATGAAGCTCATAAGAAAATATTTATTAGCCATCTATGGGTCAACTCCTCTTGCCAAACTTCAAATGGTTTTGGGATGTATTTTATTGCCCATAATGTTGAATGCGGAACCTCAGAACCCATTTGAACCCATAGAGCTTAGAAGCAGTGATCTGCCTTTTGTACCCCAGGAATTTTATATTAAGGGAGTAGTGGATGCCAGGTCAAATAAAAACCCTGTAGCCTTTTTGGTTCCATCCGTTACGAGCGGTACCCAGCTTGAATTAGTTGACCTGAAGGGTGGTTTGGAAGCGGCCTTAAGCCTATTTGTGGCTAATAGCCTGAAAAAAGACACCAACTTGCGACCGATTTGGATAAAGGTAAAAGACTGCCAGATCATTGAAAAGCTGGTGGATGCCAGCAGAGGCGTAGTAGAAGGACAAGTTCACCTGGATTTTGCCTTTGAATTGGAGAGGGGAGATGATCAGGTGCATTTGTTGGATTTTCAGGGAGGGATGAGTTATAAACGCTCGGTGAGACAAAGAGCTGTAATTGAACCTGTATTCAGGAGATCCATAGGGAATGCCTTGAAGTATTTTCACGATTGGATTGAGAAGGAGGCTGGAAGGAATGAAAAGCTCGCAAAGTCTGTGAAGGTCACCATGAGGGATTACAGGGTGGACAATGAGGACGATACAGTTTTCTACGATCCAAAAAGACCATTGAGATGGGCGGATTTTAGGGGAAGGGCACCCTTTCGCAGCAATTATTCAGCTTCTGTGTTCGTAAGTCTGGCCTATGAAGGGGACAGTAAGATAGAAGATGGCGAGGTAGAGGTAGTCCTGGATTTTAAAACCTATATGCTGAAGAGCTCTTCCTACGTAAAGGGGGATAAAAATGATTACAGCCTGAACCATGAACAAAGGCATTTTGACATCGCTCAGATCATCACCGAGAGATTGAAAAGAAAGGTAGCAGGAATGAAACTCCACCCCTTTAACTATGACCGGGTCATATCTTCCATTTATTTGGACGCTTATAGGGAAATGAACAGGTACCAGGAGCAATATGATAAGGAAACCTCCCATGGAACAAATAGGGCTGCCCAGGAGCAGTGGAACCGGAAAATCGACGAAGAGTTACGGGATTTTGGGGTAATTCCCTGAGCTTTCAGGATGGTACAGGACAGGTTTTGCTCCAAAACCTATATTTTTGTTTTATGCTAGTGAACCCAATATCAAGGCCAGGAGGGGGAAGCTCTGTATTGGCCACAATAATTGTTTTTGTGTTGGCGGTCCAGTCAGTATTTGCACAGTTGCCTCCGGCATTTGGTAAAGTACAGGAGTTTAAGGTAAGTGAAGATTCCAGGGTTAGAAAATATTTGTCGCCACAGAAAGTTTTTTGGCAGTCCACAGATGATGAAAGACTCATAGAAAACCCCGGCCACCTCCTAGGACCGAACAACGGGCAGGCCATACTTACCGGCCAACAGGATTTCTGTTGGTTAAGAAGTAGTGAAAATCATCAACCGGGCATTTTGTTGGATTTTGGTATCAACCTTCATGGAGGCATACAGTTGGTAACCGGGATGATGAAGGATAAGGACCCCGTAAAAGTGAGGTTACGTTTTGGAGAATCTGTGACCGAGGCTATGTCCGAAATTGACACCATTCAAGGTGCCACAAATGATCACGCGATGAGGGACTTCGTGATTCCCTTACCATGGTTGGGAAAAATCGAGGTGGGGAATTCCGGGTATCGTTATTTACGGATTGATTTGGTAGACCCGGACAAGGAGTTGATACTCAAAGAGGCTAATGCCATTTTTGTATACAGGGACATCCCCTATCACGGATCGTTTAAAAGCAGTGACGAGAGGCTTAATTCCATTTGGGATGTGGGTGCATATACTGTGCATTTGAACATGCAGGAATATTTGTGGGATGGTATAAAGAGAGACCGTTTGGTTTGGGTGGGGGACATGCATCCGGAGGTATCTACCATCAATGCTGTTTTTGGTTATAACGAGGTGGTGCCAAAAAGTTTGGATTTGATAAGGGACATTACTCCTATGCCTCAGTGGATGAATGGGATCAGTACTTATTCCATGTGGTGGGTAATCATTCATAGGGATTGGTACAAGCAACACGGGGATTTAAGCTATCTCGGAGAGCAGAAAGCTTATTTGGATAAGCTATTGGATCATATGATCTCCCGGGTGGATGGAAATAGAGAAAAACTGGACGGAACCAGATTCCTGGACTGGCCCAGTAGTGAAAACAGACAGGCTGTACATGCAGGTTTGCAAGCGATGATGGTTTGGGCTTTTGAGGCTGCAGGGGAGATCTATGGTTATCTTGGGGATGAGTATCAAGCGGAGAAAGCAAATGAAATGGTAGGTAAGATGAGTTCCTATAGTCCCGATGCAGCTGGAAACAAGCAAGCGGCAGCACTAATGGCGCTTAATGGTCTTATGGACCCTCATAAGGCGAATAATGAGGTATTGACGAAAGGGGGAGTAAAAGGGTTTTCCACCTTTTATGGGTACTATATGCTGGAAGCTATGGCAAAGGCTGGTGATTACCAAACTGCCATGGATTATATCAAAGAATATTGGGGGGGGATGTTGGATTTAGGAGCTACCACCTTTTGGGAAGACTTTGACATATCCTGGTTGGACAATGCCGGTAGAATTGATGATTTTGTTCCAGAGGGAAAAGTGGATGTGCATGCAAGTTATGGAGGTTACAGCTACGAAAAATTAAGGCATAACCTTTCTCATGGGTGGGCTTCTGGCCCTACGGCATGGTTGAGCAGGCATGTGTTGGGAGTTAGCGTGGAAGACCCGGGAGGGGAAAAGTTCGTTATTTCCCCAAATTTGGGCGATTTGGACTGGGTGGAAGGAACTTTCCCCACTTCCCAGGGGCCGATTTTTATCCGGCATGAGAAATTGGGAGATGGCAGTGTTGACACCAAAATCGATGCACCCAGGGGAATTCAAGTAAGATTGGAACAAGAGTGAGTTTTTTTCCATGCTGATCCATAGCGGTTATTTTTTGTTATGGCGGTCTTCAGGGAAAGACCAGTAAGGAGGAAACTTTTGTTAAAGTTTGTAAGAAGGGCAGATTTTGATACTTTTGTTAAGTACTCAATTAAAAAACTTTGGGGGTGTCCTTGTGAAAAAGGGCTGAGATAATACCCTAACCACCTGATCCGGGTAATGCCGGCGAAGGGAAAAGTTGCCACAAGCTGACTCCTAAAGTTCCTAACCCCCTTGTAAAATGGAGTCTATCATTCAACACCTGGAGAAAGTTCGAACCACAGGACCCTTGGTTCAAAACATTACCAATTATGTGGTCATGAATAATACTGCCAATGCGTTACTCGCAATAGGGGCTTCGCCTATCATGGCGCATGCACCTGCGGAGATGGAAGACATGGTCAACATTGTGCAATCCTTGGTGGTCAATATTGGCACCTTGGATCAGTATTGGGTAGACAGCATGTCTCTAGCAGCCAAAAGGGCAGATGATATCAACAAACCTTGGGTGTTGGATCCTGTGGGAGCAGGAGCTTCATCTTTCAGGAATGAAGCCTTGATTCAATTAAGTAAATTCCACCCTACAGTAGTTCGGGGAAATGCCTCGGAAATCATGGCGATGGCTAAGGTTCGTATTGCCTCAAAAGGTGTGGACAGCACTCATTCCTCTATGGAGGCACTGGATGCGGGTAAAGAACTTTCCAGCTCCCTTCAAGCAGTAGTCTGTATTTCAGGGGAAGTAGACCTTATTATTCAAGGAGACAAGGTGGCCGAAGTAGCCAATGGAAACCCCTTAATGGCCAGGGTAACGGGTATGGGGTGCACGGCCACAGCCCTTATAGGGGCATTTCTCGCAGTGGAAGAAGATGCATTTGAGGCAACTCTTTCCGCAATGACCATTATGGGCATTGCCGGGGAATTGGCAGCTGCTAAAGCAGATGGACCAGGTACCCTTCAGCTCCATTTTTACGATGCCTTGTACCAAATCGGAGGAGGGCAAATCCAGGAAAGGGCCAAAGTTTCGCGTTAATGGACTTTAGGTTCTCCTTATACCTGGTTACTGACCAAGATGCTTGTTTGGGTAGGGACTTCTTTTGGGTGTTGGAAGAGGCATTAAAAGGTGGAGTAGACCTGGTACAGCTCCGGGAAAAATCTCTGGGTCCGAATGCCTTTATAGAAAAAGCCAAAAAAGCAAAAGACATCTGTATGAAATACCAGGTTCCTTTGGTCATCAACGATGATCCGGATGTGGCTAGGGCCAGTGGCGCAGATGCGGTTCACATAGGCCAAAAGGACTGTGGGATGATGGAAGTAAAGCAAGAATTGGGGGAGGACTACCCCGTAGGCCTGTCTCTGGATCAAATGGACGACCTGGTAAAAATGGGTGCTGAGCAAGCTTGGTACTACGGCGTAAGCCCCATTTACAATACTCCGACTAAGCCCGATACCCTCAGTGAATGGGGCTTAAAGGGACTTTGCCACCTACGGAATAAAACAAATAAACCCCTAGTGGCTATAGGGAATATTAAACCAGGAAATGCCCTATCGGTTATTAAAAATGGGGCAGATTGCATTGCAGTGGTATCAGCTATTTGCAGTGCTGATAAGCCTGCCCAATCAGCATCTGAACTAAGAAACATAATTGAAAAAGCAAAAAATGGCTAGCAAATCATATGTACCCATATTGACCATTGCAGGCTCGGACAGTGGTGGGGGTGCGGGAATTCAGGCCGATATCAAGACCATTTCAGCATTGGGATGTTTTGCTACCTCGGCCATCACGGCGGTAACCGTACAAAACACCTTAGGTGTTCGGGCCATTCATTCCCTTCCATTGGATATTATCGATGGACAGATCAAGGCTGTAATGGAAGACATTCAGCCGAAGGCCATAAAAATCGGTATGGTAGACAGTCCGGGCGTAGTGGAAGTCATTGCCAAAAACCTGGAGCGATTCCCGAAAATTCCCGTGGTTTTCGACCCTGTGATGGTAGCCACCAGCGGGGACAAACTTATAAAGGATGAGACCATAGCACTGATCGTAAGCCGATTGTTTCCTTTGGTAGATTTGGTTACCCCCAACCTGGATGAAGCCATGATTTTGATCAAACAAACTGTGCAATCCAAAAAAGACATGCTGGTAGCCGCCCGTAGGATTTTGAAATTAGGTGCGGATTCCGTATTGCTAAAAGGAGGGCACCTGAAAGGAGATATCATTTATGATGTTTTGGCGAAAGAAGGCGCAGAGCTACATGTATTCAATTCTCCTAGAGTCAATACCTTAAATACCCATGGGAGCGGATGCTCACTTTCATCGGCCATAGCAGCAGAACTGGGAAAAGGAAAACACTTGGCTGAGGCAGTAGAACACGCTAGAGACTATATTTTTGAAGCCTTATTTCATGGCAAAGAACCCATTACAGGGAAGGGATACGGTCCCCTCAACCATTTTCACAACCCTCTAAAAGCAATAATAGATGAATTGGACGACTGAAGCTTGGGCAGCAATAAACCCCCTTTATCAAAAAATAATCGAAATGCCCTTTAACCAAGAGCTAATGAAAGGAATTCTGCCCTTGGAAAAGTTTAAGTTTTATATGGCGCAAGATGCCCATTATTTGGTAGAGTTTGGCCGGGCTCTCAGTGCCATTAGCAGTAGAATGGAAGATCCGGACAACATGCTTGCCTTTTCAAATTTTGCCACAGGAGCCATTGTGGTGGAAAGGGCCCTGCATGAGGGCTACTTTAAGCAGTTTGGGGTAGCCGAAGGCATCAAACCCACTCCCACTTGCCTGCTTTATACCCAGTATATCCTTAATAGGGCCGCAATGGGCAATGTGGAGGAGGCGGTCGCAGCAGTTTTGCCTTGCTTTTGGATTTATAAGCGAGTGGGGGATTACATCTACCAGCACCAGGAAAATCCAGATAAGAACCCCTACAAGGAGTGGATAAATACCTATGCAGGGGAGGAATTTGCTCAATCGGTGGAATCCGCCATTCAAATAGCCGATGCAATGGCAGACAAGGCCAGTCCCTCTTTAAAAGATAAGATGACCGATGCATTTGTGATGGCCAGTAAATTGGAGTGGATGTTTTGGGACTCCGCTTACAGGCAGGAGTATTGGGAGGTGTAATTATTTCGATGAAGTTTAGGTAAGGCAGGCCGGATTTTCTAAATTTAGGATCAATAATACCCACAATAAACCCAAAAAACCATGCTTTCTTTAGGTTTTGTTAGTGCCATATTAGCCGATAAAAGCTTTGAGCAGGTCATTGATTATGCTGCGGCTCATCATTTTGAATGTGTGGAAATAATGTGCTGGCCCAAGGGGAAGGCCGAGCGCAGATATGCCGGGGTGACACATGTAAACGTTAACGACCTGGATGATTCAGAAATCCAAAAGGTTAAGTCCTATCAAAAGGAAAAGGGTGTTTTTATTTCTGGGCTAGGATATTACCCTAATCCTCTTGATCCTGATGACCAAAGAGCTGCTGAAGCTATTGAACATATTAAAAAAGTGATAGATGCAGCTTCCAACTTAAGTATTCCTGTTGTGAATACCTTTGTAGGTAGAAACCCTGCCCTACCCATTTCCGATAATCTTAAGATGTTTGCTGAGCGATTTCCAGAGGTGGTGAATTATGCAGGGGAAAAGGGCGTAAAAATCGGGATAGAAAACTGTCCCATGCTTTTTACCGATGACGAATGGCCCGGGGGAAAAAACCTTGCCTATTCGCCTGCCATATGGGATGAAATGTTTTCCCTCATACCAGATGCTCATTTCGGGCTAAACTATGACCCCTCGCATCCTGCATGGATGATGATGGATCCTGTCAAGCCCATTTATGAATACCGGGATAGGCTTCACCATATTCATCTCAAAGATGTGAGGGTGTACAAAGATAAATTGGACAAAGTTGGAATCTTGGCCAATCCCTTGGACTTTCATTCTCCAAAAATTCCCGGATTGGGGGATGTGCCATGGGGCAAGTTTTTTGCGGCGTTGACTGATGTGGGTTACCGGGGGCCTTGCTGTATAGAGGTGGAAGATAAAGCCTTTGAAGGTTCCAAAGAAGACATACATATGGCTATTCTCACCTCAAGGAACTTTCTCAGCCAGTTTATTCCATTGAAGGGTTGATTCAGATGCTTTTTAAATTGGGTTCAGCTTTTTCAATTTTTTCAGTCGCCCAACTCTTTTCATTTTGTTCAGCCTCATCCTGTGGTTTGTTTTCAGCATGCTTCATGGGCCACAAAGCCAAGCGGATCAAAACCGGGAAATGGTCAGACCCCATGTTCGGCAAAACCCTTAGGTCTTTCAAAAGAAAATGCCCGGAAAAGAAAATATGATCCAATGGCCATCTGAGCAACGGGTATTTGGCATGAAAAGTATTGTAAAAGCCCCTTCCAATGCGGGGATCAAGAAGGCCACTGATTTTTTGGAATAGGCGTGTGGTCCTGGACCAGGCCACATCATTTAGATCCCCAAATACCATAACAGGCCCTTTAAGGGATTTAACATTTTTAGCCACAATTAAAAGCTCTGCATCCCGGTCTGTGGAAGTCTCGCTCTCCGATGGACTGGGGGGTTCGGGGTGCAGGCAGTGGATATTTATTTTTTGGCCGTCGGGAGTCAGTACCTTGGCATGTATGGAGGGGATGTCTTCTTTCACAATATATAGAACCTGCACGTCCTCTAGGGGAAGCCGGGAATAAAGATGCATGCCATATAGGTTGTCTAGAGGGACTTTTACCGTATGGGACAAGTGCTTTTCTATAGGGGCTAACTGTTTTTCCCACCATAAATCTGATTCCAAGGTTAGCACCAGATCCGGGTCATGCAATTCTACCAGACTGATTAGGGCCTCACTGTTTCTATTAGGAGTGTAAACATTACATACCAGCATGCAAATGGATTCTCCCTCTGATTCCGGGGTGCATTTTGCCACTTGTTTAGGGGCAAATGGGGTATAGAGAAAAATTTTTTTCCCCTGATAGATAAGCGAAGCGAAAAGTAGAAATAAAAAAAGTATATTGATAAGGTCAACGATGAAACTGATTCCTAAAAATAAAAGAATGGAAATGAAATTGATGACCACAATTTGAATTCTTGGAAAATCGAAGATTCTTATCCACCAGTCATCCCATTTGATGAGGGAGGCCAATGTAGCGATCAAACTAATGGCAGCAAAAAGCCATTTGATGATTTCCAGGACTACCACGTTTATTGGGGTTTCATTTTATCTGATTAAATTTTTTTAAGCAGTCAATACCTGTCCCAGTCTGCCCCGGTCCCGATAATTATCGGGATTTGGGCAACTTGCTTCGGTAACTTGTCCCGTACCGAAGGTCGGAACCTACCTATTCGGAAGTCAGGCTTGATTCAGGCCTGTCTCGAATGGTCTATAATCATCCCTCTTTTTGTTGCTAGCATAATGCTCGCTGTCATAAATGTATTCATATTGCGATAATAATTTATTTTTTTTGATAAATTTTCTGGGTTTAAAACTCCATCTAAATAAAATTTGAGTAGAGATGGAAAAAAAGAGGTTCTAAAAGAATATGGGAGATGAAATGTGGCATTTGAGCCTACCTACAAAGCGTTTTTAGAAAACTAAAACAAGGATGGCCAAAGAGGCTTCTATTATATAGATTCACCCCACTTATATTACCCCTTAGCCTAAAAAGTCTCAAAATGCCCCTGTTTATACCGTATAATAAAATTTCTCTGCCAACCTAGTTAGGGCAGTCTGGTGAAAAGTCAATATACCAATCGATTAAAACCGGTCCTTGGGTAATGTGCAGAAAAGCAAATGTTAGGAAGATGCTGGCCAAATTTGTAAGCCTTTTACTTTAAACTAAATTTCTTAATTTCGTTGCCAACGGTAAGCATTTTAAACCAAACCCCAGCCGCATTGAGTTTCCTTAAAGATTTTTTGAGAAGCAAATTTGAAGAAAATGGACTGGATACAGCCAACCCCCAATTTATCCATGCCCTGGAAATAGCCCTTTTTTCCGATAGGTCCTTGTTTTTGACCGGAAGGGCAGGTACCGGGAAGACCACCTTTTTGCATACGTTCAGAACCTTGGCTTTTGAAAAAAGAGTGGCAGTAGTGGCGCCTACAGGTGTGGCGGCCATAAATGCAAAGGGTCGCACTATCCATTCCTTTTTCAGAATTGACCCCAAGCAGTTATTCCTTCCTGGCGATCCCAGATTGGCACCGGGCAGCAAGGGTGCAAAAGAATCAATTTTTACGACATTTAGATTGACCAGTGAACGGAAAAAGCTGATTCAAAATCTGGACACCCTGGTGATTGATGAGGTTTCCATGGTGCGCGTGGAACTTTTGGACGTGATAGATAATATTCTCAGGGTGTACCGAAAAAAAATGCATGTCCCCTTTGGGGGAGTGCAATTAATT
>PXCO01000185.1 GCA_003565295.1 Cyclobacteriaceae bacterium | reverse complement strand
ACCCTTTCCGTTTGCATGAGCAAAGGGCTGGGTTGCCCGGTAGGTTCGCTGCTTTTGGGAAGTAAGAAGGATATCAAGCGAGCCAGGAGAATTCGCAAATCACTCGGGGGCGGAATGAGGCAGGCAGGTTTTCTTGCTGCGGCGGCTATTTACGCACTGGACCATCATGTGCAACGCCTGGAAGAAGACCATGCAAGAGCAAAGGCAATTGGAGAACTATTGGACGTGCATCCATTGGTAGAGAAAGTTCTTCCGGTGCAAACTAATATTGTGATAGCCAAACTTACCGTCACTCCTGAAGAAATGTTGGGTAAATTGGCAGAGATGGGTATTCAGGCTGTCAAGTTTGGTAAGGACCAAATCCGGTTTGTGACACACTTGGACTTCACAGACCATATGCTTGAAGAGTTAAGAAGCAGGCTACAAAACTTAAGTTGATACGATTATTACTCTGGTCAGTCTTGAATTTCCGTGACCATCTTCAATAATGATACCGGCACTGGAGAATGATGATCGCATCCTTTTCTATTCGGTAGACCAATCGATGTTCTAGGTTAATTCTGCGAGACCACCAACCGGAAAGGTCATGTTTGAGGGGTTCCGGTTTACCAGTCCCTACCAATGGAGTTCTCCTTGCCTCCATAATGAGCTGATTGATTTTTTTTAGTGTTTTTTTGTCGTTATGCTGCCAAAAAAGATAATCTTCCCAGTCGGTGGTTAAAAAAATGATTTTCATTTGGCCCGGGGTAACTATTCCATGAGCGTTTTCTCATGCCCCTGGCCCCTGTTGAACTCTTCTATTCCTTTTAGCAGCCTTTCAGCATTTTTTGGGCTTTCTAACAAATAAAATGTTTCCTGCACTACCTATATTTATTGTAATTTAGCAAAATGAACACAACTCCCCTGGCAGAACGCATGCGTCCTTCCCATTTGGAGGATCTAATAGGACAGGAGCACCTCACTTCCCCAACAGCTTATATGTACAAGGCCATAAAGTCCGGGAATGTGCCTTCCATGATTCTATGGGGACCTCCCGGCGTGGGGAAAACCACCATTGCGAACATTATCGCCAATGAAATCAAAGTGCCATTTTACACCCTGAGCGCGATTAGCTCAGGGGTGAAGGACATCCGCGAAGTGATAGAAAAGGCCAAGTTTCAAAGAGGGGTGGTGCTATTTATCGATGAAATCCACCGGTTTAATAAGTCGCAGCAAGATGCATTACTTGGGGCAGTGGAAAAGGGGATTATCCGGCTTATCGGAGCTACCACAGAAAACCCCTCCTTTGAAGTGAATGCCGCATTGCTGTCCAGGTGCCAGGTGTTCACCCTGAATTCTCTGGGAAAACATGAATTGGAGGCCATGCTCCATCAGGTGATGGAAAAGGATGTAGCCTTGAAGACTAAAACCATTTCTTTAAAGGAAACGGAGGCCTTGCTGAGGCTTTCCGGAGGGGATGGACGAAAACTGCTTAACCTTTTTGAGATGGTGGTGGAAGGCATCGATGAGTCGCCTTGCGAAATCACGGATGAGAAAGTGACCAAGATTGCCCAGCAAAAGATAGCGCTTTACGACAAATCCGGAGAGCAGCATTATGACATTATCTCTGCCTTCATCAAATCCATACGAGGGTCTGACCCGAATGCGGCCGTATATTGGTTAGCCAGGATGATAGAGGGTGGGGAAGATGTGAAATTCATTGCCCGCAGATTGGTGATATTGGCATCCGAGGACATTGGCAATGCCAATCCAAATGCCCTGCTCCTGGCCACTAATTGTTTCGATGCGGTGCGTGTCATTGGCTACCCTGAGGCCAGGATCATCCTTTCACAGTGTGTCACCTACCTGGCAAGTTCCCCCAAAAGCAATGCGGCATATATGGCCATTAACCGTGCCCAAGGTTTGGTGAAAGAAACAGGGGATCTCCCCGTGCCCTTGCATCTCAGGAATGCGCCGACCAAATTAATGCAGGACCTTAATTATGGGAAGGGATATAAATATGCACACGATTTTGACCATAACTTTGTGGAGCAGGAGTACATGCCAGACCCATTGCGCAATACCACCCTTTATGACCCGGGGCAAAACGCCAGGGAAAATGAATTGAGAAAGCACCTTTCCCAGCGGTGGAAAGGGAAATATGGATATTAAATTGACTGTAAATGCCAAAAGGAACACATGATGCCGTAGAGGACCCACGCAACGAAAGTATATTGATTTCAGTAAATGGGGAATTATTGCCCCGGTCGGAGGCCAAAATTTCAGTATACGATAGTGGTTATTTGGTGGGAGATGGTGTCTGGGAAGGGTTCAGGGTGCACAGGGGGTGCATGCTTTTTGTGGATGAGCACCTGGACAGGCTTTGGCAGGCTGCAAAGGTAATCGGGATGCAACTGCCTTTTAGCAGACAAGAACTGCTTCTTCAAGTTCAACGAACCCTGGATGCTAATCAGATGCGAGATTATATTCATGTTCGCTTGATGGTGACCCGCGGGATAAAAAAAACCCCCTCTCAAGACCCAAGGCTGACGATATCCGGGCCAAATGTGGTCGTCATTGCCGAACACAAACAGGCATCTGAAAACACAAAAAAGGACGGCATTTCCCTATTTACCAGTACCATAAGGAGAGGGTCACCCGATTACCTGGATCCTAGATTAAACTGCCACAGTAAATTACATGAGGTACAAGCACTCATTCAGGCCATTGAGGCCGGGGCAGATGAGGCGCTTATGTTGGATATCAATGGCTTTGTGTCCACCTGCAACGCCACCAATTTTTTTATGACAAAAAATGGAGAGGTCTGGACCTCCACCGGGAAGTACTGCATGAACGGCATTACCAGGGGACATGTCATAGAACTTTGTGATCGACTGGGCATAACCTGCAGGCAAAAAGATTTTTCCCTTTACGAGGTATATGGTGCTGAGGAGGCATTTGTGACGGGTACTTTTGGCGGCATCACCAAGGTGCAGAAAATAGACGGCAAACCATTGGGGGAAAATGAGTGGTCTTCCTTGATTTCACGCCTTCAAGAGGCCTATCAGGATTTAATAGAAGAAGAGATTAAAACCCGTTTAAAAAAGACATAAAGATTTCCCCTATGAATAGTAATCAAGTGAAAAGAATTTTTCTCTGGTCAAGCCCTAGAAATATCTCCACTGCCCTAATGTACAGTTTCGCTCAAAGAGATGACACAGCCGTGATGGACGAGCCCCTCTATGGGCATTATTTACACCGGAGCCAGGCGAAGAACTACCATCCCGGAGCAGATGAGATTTTGCTGTCCATGGAAACCGACGGAGAAAAGGTGCTTAAGGAGATGTTGGCCAAAAGTGACAAACCTGTGCAGTTTTTTAAGAATATGACCCATCATATGGAAAATCTATCCTTGGATTTCCTGGATAAAGGCTACAACCTAATCCTTACCCGGGAGCCAGGTGAAATGATCACCTCTTTTACCAAGGTAATCCCCAACCCAACCTTGAAAGATACGGGCTATGAAGATCAGGTGTACTTACTCAGGCATTGTAAGCGGATGGGAATTCCTGTAAAAGTGGTGGATGCCAAGGGGATTTTACTTTCCCCGCAGGAGATGTTAATGGAAATATGTGAATTTGTGGGTATAGCCTTTGATCCAGGAATGCTGAGCTGGGAGCCCGGTCCTATACCAGAGGATGGTGTTTGGGCAAAGTATTGGTACCAAAACGTGCATCGTTCTAGAGGTTTTCAGCCTTACCGTCCAAAAAATGAAGAAGTGCCCGCACACCTTGAGGAGCTGTTAGGATTATGTGAGAGACATTATAAAGAACTTATGGGTTAAGTTCTTTTTTGAACGAGGTCCACTGATTCCGGAGAATCATGAAGAATTCCCCCTTTTTTTGCCCGGTACTCAACTTATTTTTTTATGGCCCTCATCCATTTGCCGGGATGATTTAAAACCCGCACCAAATAGCTACCCGAGGGTAGTGGGGTTAAATAGATTTTGCCTTCCAGTGTTACGGTAAACGTCCCATAACCGCGCCCCTGTATATCAAAAACCTCAACTTCATCTCCGAATTGGGTATTGGGAATATGAATATGATCTTCAAAAGGGTTTGGGAAAAGTGGCTTCACACTTTCAGGAACTAGGGGAGTATGGGATGCCACCAAAAAGTTAAGCTGCTCCAATTTAAAGTTTTCCAGTTTAAAGGTGGACGCTTTATTCCCCACGTCAAATACTGCTCTTGCCTGCTCATCAGAAGCATGATTCATGGTGAAAACATAAGAAAAATCCTTATCCGATTCTTCCACTTGAAAACGGTGGTAACCCGTAAAGGCAGCAAATGGAGAGTTGCTTTGACCCAGGTATTGAGTGATGGGGAAGTTCTGTGGAGCACTTGCCTTAAAAGAAACCCTGTAAATCCGTCCCTCTTTTAAAGAAATTCCCCCTAGACTTAATTGAACATGCCAATCTTCCGTACCTGAATCTTGGATGACCACCTGAAGTTGATCATCCGCCCTTTGCAGGAAAGCCTGGGCACTGGCTTGGGTGTTCAGGATCCATCCCCCGTTATCCACCTCAAAAGTGGTTTCCACCAAGGTTTCCGGGTAGGACTCCTGTGCTTCGGGCATGGGGTCATGGAGTAGGGCATCCACCAACTCCTGCCTTAGGGAATTGGTTTCAGGATCAAAAATGCCAAATCCCGCACTCCACTCCCAATATGCCCAGCTAAACCCCAGAGATTCCATGTATCTCGCTAAGTAGGTTGTCCATAATAGTCTTGAGGGCATGTCGGCTTTTTCGTAGGCACCGAATTCCCCCATGTGTATAGGCACTTGGTGCTTATCCGAAAACTGTACCAAGGCCTCCAATTCATTAGCTATAGCCTCTCGTTCCGCATCCAAATTATACCATTGTGTGCCCAGCCACTCCTGGGTATGGGCACCTACCCATTCGGCGCCTTGATGGGTAAATTGGAAGGGGTTATAATAGTGAACGGTGACTATGAGGTGATCATCTTCGGGAGGTTTCAAGGAAAAAATGCCACCAACACCCCCAAATTCAGCAGTTCCCATTAAGACCACCCTTTGAGGGTTTTCTACTCGAATCACGTCCAATGCCTCTGCAAAATAGGCGTTCCATAGGTTCGGCGTAAGTTCGTCATGAGGTTCGTTCATGACTTCAAAAAGCAGCTCATCGGGATAGGGTTTGAAATAGGCTGAAATTTGCTGCCATTGCGCCAAAAACCTAGCCTTGTGTTGTGCGGGGGCTTGAAAAAGGAGATCATGATGGTGCATATTGATGATGACCATAAGGTCTTTCTTCAGTGCTTTATCTACCACCCAAGCAATGCGCTCCAAAAATTCCGGACTCAATGTGTAAGGCGCTTGCATCATCGAACGTTGGGGAGTATCCCAACGAATGGGAATTCTAATATGATCAAAACCCAAGGCCGCAATGGCTTCAAGGTACTCCTCCCGAAAGGGATTGCCCCAGGCTTCCTCGCTTGGAGCTTCGAACATGTTTCCCAAGTTGATGCCTTTCCCCAATTTTTCGTTGACTTGAAAAACGGCATCTCTTTGTGCAAAGGAAAAAGAGGGAATCAACAGCAAGAAAAGTAAGGTTTTGAATTTCATTCTTTAATATAACAAATTAATCATTTCAAGGCAGGGCTTATGGTGTGATTGTTGAAGCAGTAGAGTTGAACATTCCCCCATCTATCCTCTAATTTTTTGAAAATAACCTAAATATCAAGTACAATTACCGATTTAAAGAGTTTCTTCATTGTGGGCATTATGATAAATAATATATTTGCCGGATGAACTAATTTTAAATTTTCCGATAAGTAGGTGATATGGAACAGGTATTTCTTTATTTAGTCCCATTTTTGGGATTGATAGGCCTTTTGGTCATGGCTATTAAATCTGCTTGGGTAAGTAAGCAGCCTTCTGGAGAGCAGAACATGGTGGAGTTAGCCAGCTTCATTGCCCGTGGGGCAATGTCATTTTTAAGGGCGGAATGGAAAGTGATGATTTACTTTGTAATCATTGCCGCCATCATATTGGGGTGGTCCGGGACTTTGTTGGAAAACTCAAGCCCTGTGATCGCCATTGCTTTTTTGATCGGTGCTGTAGCCTCTGCCTTTGCGGGATACCTGGGAATGAAGATCGCCACCAAGGCAAATGTGAGAACCACACAGGCCGCTAAGACCAGCTTAAAAAAGGCGCTGAACGTATCCTTTAGTGGGGGTACGGTAATGGGGCTCGGGGTGGCAGGCTTGGCTGTGCTTGGAATGGGCTCCCTATTTATCGTGTTTTATTACATGTTTGTGACTTCTCAGGGAGGGGATGTGAATGGACATGAAATGGAAACGGCACTGGAAGTATTGGCCGGCTTTTCTTTGGGGGCAGAATCCATTGCGTTGTTTGCCAGAGTAGGAGGGGGGATTTATACCAAAGCTGCGGATGTAGGGGCTGATTTGGTAGGAAAAGTGGAGGCAGGTATTCCTGAAGATGATGTGAGAAACCCTGCCACCATTGCCGATAACGTAGGGGACAATGTTGGGGATGTGGCCGGAATGGGAGCTGACCTTTTCGGTTCCTACGTGGCAACCATCCTTGCTTCCATGGTTCTGGGAAGGGAGATTGTCTCTAATGACGAGCTTGGTGGAATTGCGCCTATACTTTTACCCCTGGTTATCGCGGGTCTAGGGCTTGTTTTCTCTATTGTAGGGACCTTGTTTGTGAAAATCGCCGATGACAATGGAAGCGTGCAAGCCGCCTTGAACAGAGGTAACTGGATATCCATTATACTTACAGTGGCAGCATCATTTTTTCTAATTGATTACATGCTGCCCGAAGGGGAGCTGGTCATGCTTAGGGACGAAACTCAGAGCTTTACCAAAATGGGGGTTTTTGGTGCCGTATTCATAGGGCTGATTGTAGGTGCCTTGATGAGTATAATTACTGAATATTATACTGCCATGGGCAGAAGGCCTGTAAATTCCATCATCAGACAGTCCAGCACCGGACATGCTACCAATATCATTGGGGGACTGGCAGTTGGGATGCAGTCCACAGTACTTCCTATTTTGGTGTTGGCTGGTGGGATTTACTGTTCCTTCCTTGCTGCGGGACTATATGGGGTGGCCATAGCTGCCGCGGGAATGATGGCGACCACAGCTATGCAACTTGCCATTGATGCTTTTGGACCAATAGCAGATAATGCGGGGGGAATTGCAGAAATGTCCGGGCTTCCCAAAGAGGTCAGGGAAAGGACAGATATTTTGGATGCCGTGGGAAATACCACTGCTGCTACGGGAAAGGGATTTGCGATTGCATCTGCGGCACTTACCGCGCTGGCATTATTTGCAGCATATGTGGGGATTGCCGGAATTTCCTCCATCGATATCTATAAGGCAGATGTGCTTGCAGGACTATTTGTTGGGGCAATGATTCCCTTTATTTTTAGCTCTTTGGCCATTGCTGCCGTAGGTAGGGCGGCCATGGACATGGTCAATGAGGTAAGAAGACAATTCAAGGAAATCCCCGGTATTATGGAATATAAGGCTAAACCAGACTACGAGAAATGTGTGGAAATTTCCACAAAGGCCTCAATCCGAGAAATGGTGGCTCCAGGTGCCATAGCCTTACTTTCCCCTATCGCTGTAGGGTTCCTATTTGGCCATGAGGTACTTGGTGGGATGTTGGCAGGTGTGACGGTTTCCGGTGTGTTGATGGGAATCTTTCAGAATAATGCGGGAGGTGCTTGGGATAATGCCAAGAAATCCTTCGAAAAAGGAGTGGAAATAAACGGTGAAATGTTTTATAAGGGATCAGAACCCCATAAGGCATCTGTGACGGGTGATACTGTGGGAGACCCTTTCAAGGATACCTCAGGTCCCTCCATGAATATTTTGATCAAGCTTACCTCCATCGTTTCCATTGTTATTGCCCCTTTTATTCCGGGAGTCAGCCCTTTAGGGATTTCTCAATCCGAGCCTTTGGAAAACAAGATAGAACAAGTGGTACAGCATGTCCCCACTGATGAACTGGAAGTGGAAGAGCTACCCTTATAAACGAATACCAAATACATATTATAAATTACCCATGACCGGCAATGAGATTCTCATTGCCGGTTTTTTTTACATTTATTTTTTGGGAATCAAGGGTGAGTTTTTTTGATTAGATTAAATAACTATAAATAAAGGTGGTTATTTGATCATACTTTAACTATAGATAGTTAAAGATTAATGATTAGTATAATGACAGATAATGCGTTAAAATTTACGGTATTTTTTGTGTTTTTTTGCTAAAATTTACCTATTATTAAATCGAGATTAACCTCAGTGTTAATAAGTAATGATTTTATTTTCAATGTCATTAACCAAACAAAATTGTATTCTATACAGTTTTTTAAAAATATAAAAATACCGGGTTTGAATTCCTCAAGTTCTGGTTTTGATTTCAAGATGAAATTATTTCTAACCTAAACTACTATTGCATGAAAAATGGTTTTACCAATTATTTGGTGGTAATGATGCTTTGGGTCTGCACGGGCGGGGCCGCGTGGGCACAGGAATCTGAAGTATCGGGAACGGTCACCTCTCAAGATGATGGAGGGCCGCTACCAGGTGTCAGCGTTATGATCCAGGGGACCACAACCGGCACAGTAACTGACCTTGACGGGAAATATTCCATTTCGGTATCATCTGCTGAGGCATCCCTTGAGTTCAGCTATATCGGGTATAAGTCTCAGAATGTACAAGTTCGGGGACGAAGTACGGTGAACGTCTCCATGGTTCCGGATATTTCCCAGCTCTCGGAGGTGGTAGTGACGGCTTTTGGGATTGAGCAAGACAAAAAAGCACTGGTCTCTGCAACCCAGGAAGTAAAGGGAAGGGAGTTGTTCCTCTCCAGGGAGCCCAACATGGTGGATGCCTTAAATGCCAAGGTTGCGGGGGTACAAGTGACGAGGCAGGGCGGATCTGCCGGGGCGGCTTCCAGCATTGTGATCCGGGGAATGTCTTCCATATCCGGGGAGAATCAGCCCCTGTTCGTGGTGGATGGAGTGCCCATCGATAACAGCTTTAGGACCACTTCGGCTTCTTCTAGTGTGGATGTGCCTAACCGTGCTATAGATATCAACCCTAACGACATTGAATCCATAAATGTCTTGAAAGGTCCAGCAGCCACTGCGCTGTATGGGTTGCAAGCCGGGTCTGGAGCCGTGATTATCACCACAAAAAAAGGCAGCCGCTCTGATACGCAAAATGTTTCTGTAAACTTTTCTTCCAATACTTCTGTGGACAGGATTATGCGTTATTTCCCCGGCCAGATGGATTATGCACAAGGGGACAGGGGAATACATACCAGAGGGACCTTTGGTCATTTTGGGCCTCCTTTAAGTACTTTAAGGTTTGATGGGGATCCCAATACGGATGACCCAAGAGGGAATTTAGTAGATATGAACCATAGTAATGCAATTCCTGGTGCAACCATGGCACCAGTAAATAATCAGGCGGTTTTTTTTCAAGATGGGCTCACATTGGATAATAATCTTAGTATATCTGCGGGGAATAAAAACAGTTCCTTCTTTCTTTCCTTTGGAGATTACAGGCAGCAAGGGATCATTCCAAAAAATGAATTTAACAGGAGGAATTTCCGGCTTACAGCCGAAACTTCCTTAAATGATAAGCTGCGGGTTACGGGTTCAGTGCTCTATACCCACAGCACAAGTACAAGATTTGGAAGGGGAAACAACTTTGCTGACGTGGCTCAAGGAACGGTAAGGACACCTCCCAGCTTTGACAATTCCTTGGGTTGGGAGCTACCAAACGGGCAACAACGTTCCTTTAGAAGGAACTCCCCGGACAATCCTTTTTGGACAGTGAATAATAACCCCTTTACGGATGAAGTAAATAGGGTATTGGGATATATACAGGTCAATTATGATCTGGCTTCATGGTTGAATATCATGTACCGGTTGGGGACTGATGTATCCTCTGACAAACGAAAGCAGAGATGGGCTGTTGGGAGTTTCGGGGGTGATGCCTTGCCGGGTGGCAGAGTACTTCAAGATACCTATAACGATAGAATCCTCAACTCTGATCTTGTCATCACAGGCACCAAAGAAATAGGGGATTTCAATTTGAGTTTGATGGTAGGGAACAATTTCTTCGGAAGATTCAATGAACGGCAGTATTTTGATGGAAGAAACCTGGCCATACCAGGGCTTTATAATATTTCCAATGTTCAAAGCAACCAAGTACAGATCGAAAGCTTGATAAGAAAAAGAACTGCGGCGGTGTTTTCAAGGGCATCCTTGGATTACAGGAATTATTTGTTCCTGGAGTTGAACGGCAGAAATGAATGGACCTCCACCTTATTGCCGCCAAATAACAGCTTCTTTTATGGCTCTATAGGTACTGGATTTGTATTCAGTGAAGCGTTCGATCTAGATGAGGGGATACTCTCTTTTGGCAAATTACGGGCTTCCTATTCTGAAGCGGGAAGAGATACCGACCCCTTCCGAGATCAGACCTATTACGGGAGGGCAAATATAAGTGGTGCCTGGGGAGGTGGCTTGGTGTTTCCCATCCCTAGCGGAGTTGGCGCTGTTGCCTTATCAGGGACAGCTGGAAATCCAACATTAAGGCCTGAAAGAAACAAAACCTGGGAGTTTGGAGCTGAGATAAGGCTGATGGAAAATAAGCTGGGTTTTGATGTGACTTACTACAGGGAGAGGAACATCGATCAAATTATAGCGGTTTCCGTGCCTGGAAGTACAGGTCATTCATCACAATGGATAAATGCAGGTACTATAGAAAACAGAGGCTGGGAGATAGTCGCTAACGCCACACCTGTTTCAGGTCCAGCGTTTAACTGGGATATTGTTGCCAACTTTACACGAAACAGAAATACTGTACTTGACCTGCCTGTGGAAAGAATTGCCTTAGGAGGATTTGGGAACCTAAGACCCCAATTGATTGAAGGGGAGCCTTACGGGGTGTTTTATGGAACAGGCTTTAGAAGGGATGATGAGGGGAACGTCATTATTGGGGCAAATGGTTACCCGCTAAGGGAACAGCCTTCTGCTCAGAATCCCTCGGGTGACGTCAAGATTGGCGACCCTACGCCCGACTTCCTACTTGGTATCAGGAATAATTTTACTTATAAAAACTTCTTACTCACTTTTCTGTGGGACATAAGGGTAGGTGGAGATGTGGCAAACGTGACCGCTAATTGGATGAGGGCTCAAGGCGTAGCCGATGCCAGTACGGATAGAGGAAGCTTAGTGGTTTTCAGGGGTGTATTGGAAGATGGATCCCCAAATACCCAGCAGGTGATAATTGATGATGCCAATTATTATAATGCAAACACAGGGAACAGGGATATCGCTGAACGCTTCATTGAGGATGGATCTTGGGTAAGGTTAAGGGACATAACCTTGACCTATACTTTTCCAAACGCATTGGCCAATAGGTTAAAGATGAAGAGGTTGGATATCAGTGCCTATGGCAGAAATATTCTGCTCTTTACAGGCTATTCTGGTGTGGATCCTGAAACCAACCTCTATGGGCCAAATGCCTCACTTGGGGTGGATGCTTTTGGGACGCCCACTACTAGAAGTGCCGGGATAAGTATTACGGCAGGATTTTAATCGTTCACCACTTAATTTGATTAACATGAATAAAATTAAATATTTATACAGTGTCCTGTTAGCGGGTGTTTTGGTGCTTTTTGGCTCTTGTGAACTTCGGGAGGCAAATATCAACCCAAATGCGGTCGCCGAGGTGCAGGTGAATGTGTTGTTGCCTGCCACACAAGCTAATATGACTTGGGCAATAGCTGATTTTACCTCGCAGTCTGCCAGTTCGTTTGTCCAATACATGACAGGCACATTAAACGTACAGTTTAATATCACCACTTATGAGTATTTGCCCGCCAATTTCCAAACCACATGGAATAACCATTTCTATGCTGGAGCCATGAAGGATTTAGATAATATCATCAAGTTATCCTCGGAAAATGGTTCTACACACTATAGAGGAGTGGCTAAAATTCAAATGGCCATTCTGTTGGGGTATTTAGTGGACTTGTGGGGAGATGTGCCTTATTCCCAAGCATTAGATTTGGATAATTTTCCTCAACCTGTCTATGATTCGGGAGCACAATTATATGAGGAAGTACAAAGGCTGCTTGATCAAGGGATAGCGGATCTGGAATCCAATAGTACTTTCTCACCCGCAAACAATGACCTTATCTTCCCGGCTGGTAACGAGAATAACTGGAGGAATACTTCAAGGTCGCGATGGATTAAAACGGCAAGGGCAGCCAAGGCAAGGTTTTTTAATCACCTCAGCAAGGTGGATCCGACAGGATCTGCTGAGCAGGCCTTAGCGGCAATAGCTGCAGGCACATTCGAGAGTAATTCCGAAGAAATGAAGGTTTCTTTTGGTAATACACCCGATGCGGCAGGGCCATGGTTTGGATTTTTACAAGGTACCTTCGGCCAAAATAATATTTCTGTAACCCAAGAATTTATCGACTTGCTGAAAGATAGGGTAGAGCTGGGCATAGATGATCCAAGGTTGGCTTATTACGTGAGTAGAAACGCTGAAGGAGAATATGTAGGTACCCCAAATGGAGGGACTACTGTGACAAACAGATCAATAGTGGGGCCATATATCTTTTCTGAATCAGCACCGACCAATATCATTACTTTCTCGGAAGTGAAATTTATAGAAGCTGAAGCTAATTTTAGATTGGGTAGGTTCGATGCGGCGGCTGAGGCTTTAAATTCAGCGATTAAAAACAACATCCTTCAAGTGACAGGCATGCCACATCTTGCATATGAGGAGAAATTTGCCAGCGAGACAGGAAGCACCATTCAGGTAAATGGTCTTGAAAAGATATTCACCGAAAAACACATTGCGATGTTTTTGCAAACAGAATCATGGACAGATTGGAGAAGGAGTATACCAGCGGATGCGCCTGCTACTACCTCCGGGTTACCCAATCTCCAACCTGCGCCGGGAAATTTAACAGATGGGGCATTTCCTAGGAGGTTTTTATACCCCCCCTCAGAACTAGACAATAATTCCGCAAATATTCCGGAGACAAGTAGGCTTGCCAAGGTGTTCTGGGATCTTTAAATCGCTTAATGAAAAAATGATGAGACATATAATATATTCACTTAGTGTACTAATGTTGCTGGGGATGTCATCCTGCTTTGAAACTTATGACGAGGGTTATGACCTGGTAGGAAGAGTAGCCACCATTCCGGTGTTTAATCTTTCTCAAAGTACGAGTGAGCCCGGTACGACAATTACCGCTACCTATAGGTATTATTCCGAACATGAGGCAGTCATCGAATTAAGGCTGGTACAGGTCCTGGGTGGCCAATCTTCTGAGGTTGAAAGCAGGAGTGTTTCTGGACATAACCTTAGGGATTCCTACGAGGGTACCTTTTCCTATGCCGTTCCCGAACTTACGGACGGGACAGTGGTTACCTTAAGGTTGGAAGTAATAACTGCCAATGAATTGAGCAATAGCCGACAGGCAAACCTGACCGTAAGCAATCCAGTGGATTGACCGGATAGAATAACTCAAAATCAAAATTGCTGAAACACCCCTTTCAATTATTTTAAGGGGTGTTTTTTTATGCGGGTTACTCACAAAGGAATAAAAAGAGTAAAAAGCCCATTGAAAAATTTAGTCTTTTCCTATTTATGTGTTTATAGTTGATTTTAGTGGCGCAAATTTATCCGGTTTCAAAGATTCTACCGACCAGACCGGTATTTTCCTACAAACTGCCGGTCTTGCCCGAACTGGCTTCAGGAGAATCTCTCGACCCCAAAGGTAGCTATCGGCCCATCCTCTGTGTGAGGTTCTCGTCATGCCCGATTTCATGTGTTTATAATTGTTTTCCAGCGGTCATAACCTGCCCCGTACCGCAGGTCGGGGTGGAATCTCGCAACGATAATCATCCCCCGTGTGTCGCTCTCGTCATGCCCTGACTTCCGTCAGGACAGGCTCGATTTCAGCTGTGCATCTGTGGCAATTACCAGAACTATTAAGAAAAAAACAAACCACCCTCTTCCAGTACCTGCTGGTACTTTTTACAATCAAAGGAATAGAGGAAGGGGGCTCTATGGGCCACCCCTTTTTTCACTTCATTCAGACGGTTCACCACGCCTGTTTTCAGTATTTTTTTCTGAAAATTCCTTGGATCTATTTTTTTGCCCAGAATAGCCTCATATAGTCGTTGTAACTCCGGCATGGAGAATTTTTTCGGCAGAAGATTATAGCCTACCGGTTGAAAATTAAGCTCCAGCCTAAGGGACTGCAAGGCTTTTTGAATTATTTTTTTATGGTCAAAAAGAATCGTGGGCAATTCCTCCAGCTCCCACCATTCACATGCATCTGAAAACTCATCCGGTCGAGGAAAGACTTCTGTATAGTCCACCAAGGCATAATACCCAATAGAAATGGCCCGTTCAAACCATAAGTTTTTTTCTATAAGGTGGGCAAGCATTTTGCTATGTTTGGCAATATTGTACCTTTTTACCTCGCCAAATGTGTGAAATTGTCGGAGAAAAAGGTCACTAAGTCCTGTCCGTTCCTTTAAAATCCTGTTGGCGGCATCGTCAATGGATTCATCTTGCATTACGATACTTCCTGGCAAGCTCCAACCCTTGGTGCCTTTCCACTTCAGCAATAAAATCTTTAGGTTGCCGTCATGAAATCCAAACACTACACAATCAATGGTGAGTTGGGGGATTAAATTGGGTTCATTTACTTTTTTTATGGGTTCTTGTTCTTCCTTCATTATAAGTTCACGTAATTTTCACATAATGAAAAATTTTATTACCTTCCTACTCAGATGTGTTAAAGCTATCGAAATCACCGAAAATTTCAAATATATGAAAGGAAATATTCTACTAGTATGGTTGGCCATTTGGCTTATCGGACAGCCTGATTTGGTTTGGGCTCAGCGTTTAAAAGAAGGCCCACAGGTGCTTACTTTTCATTCCCAGGCAGATGACACGGATCAGCCTTATGCCATCTATATTCCCGAAAACTTTGATGAATCCAAGGCCTATCCCCTGTTGGTCATGCTTCATGGGGCAGGTTCCAATCATCGTCTCGCTTTGAAAAGGGTTTTTGGCAAAACCAATGTTGGT
>PXCO01000219.1 GCA_003565295.1 Cyclobacteriaceae bacterium | reverse complement strand
GTACCTATGCATTGACCCAACGGGTATTTGAATCAGGGAAAAGCCTAAAGGAACTGGTAGAAACGCTTGTGGGTAATGAAACCGTAAGCTATGACCCCCTGATAGAAAACAAGCAGGTTTTGTTGCCACTGGAGCACCCCGATCCTTACCGGTCCTGGATCACCGGCACCGGCCTTACTCATTTAGGCTCTGCGGCCTCCCGTGACGAAATGCATCAAAAACTAAAAGGTAGCGACCCCGATGAGCTGACGGATTCCATGAAGATGTTCCAGATGGGGCTGGAAGATGGAAAGATGGTCAACGGGGAGCCAGGTGTGCAACCGGAATGGTTTTACAAAGGCAATGGGTTATCTGTGGTACCAACAGGCCATGATTTGGTTTCTCCTCCTTTTGCCTTGGATGGGGGTGAGGAGCCTGAGTTGGCTGGTCTATATGTGATTGATCCTAATGGAGAACCTTTTAGGGTAGGGTTTGCGATAGGGAATGAGTTTTCAGACCATAAAATGGAAAAAATCAACTACCTGTACCTGGCACATTCCAAGTTAAGGGCAAGTGCTTATGGCCCTGAGATTCTGATCAGTGAGCTGCCCGATCACCTGGTCGGCCTAAGCTCCATAAAAAGAGGGAACAAAGTGGTATGGGAGAAGGAATTTCTCACCGGTAACGCCAACATGAGCCACAATATCGCCAACCTAGAGCACCACCATTTCAAATATGATATGTTCAGGCAGCCCGGGGATGTACATGTGCATTATTTTGGCACCTCAGTAGCCAGCTTTGCGGATGGCATAGAAGTCCAAAATGGGGATAGGTTTGAAATTTCCATTCCTGAACTTGGCAAACCTTTGATCAATCCCCTGAAGCAGTTGTAGGTTGACGCAGAAGAAAATAGGGTGAAATTCGTATGGATAGAGATGCACTAATGGCTTTTAAATATCACGAATTAAGAACGATTTAATTACAAATGGATGCATTAACCATGAATTAACGACTTCTGAACCGTTTGATCCTGTGAAAAGTAAGGAAATTAGCATCATGGCTATTTCTTGCACCCCCTTCTCCATCTTCAAAAGCCGTACGGGAGAGAAAGACCAAATTCTTTCCTTCAAATTGCCAGTCCACATATTGAAAACCATGGTATTCCACATCCGGATGTGCAAGGATGATCTCCCTCATGTCCCAGTTTATGAGGTCATCTGAACTGAGCAATGCCAGGGTGTTTCGAATCCTGGCAGGGTTTTTATCCGGGTTGGCCATTTTCACTTCCTCAGGGATGTGGTTGGCCAAGGTCCAATATTTGTTGCTTTCCGGGTCATAGCGGATGGCAAATTTCTTGCTCCCACCGGAAAAGGGATGAAAACCTTTTTTAGGGTCAAATATCAGCTGGGTACCCCCATCTTTCACCCGCACCATGGCCATTTTTTCCTCTAAGGAGGATTTATCGTCAACCCTTAGGATATTATACATTTCACCTTTTGGGTCAATTACTACATTTCCTTCCAGCCAACCTCCAAAATTCCCTTCCAGATAGGTGGAATCGTAATACAGGACGTTTGAAATCTGCCAGTTCTCCGCCTTTAGGAGATCCGCACCGATTGGGGCAGACAGCACCATGGCACCATATCGCTTTCCCCATTGTTGGATAGGCCCCATTGCAGATTCCATAGTCCTCCAAACCCTACCATCGTGCTGAACCACAGGCATGGGTGCGCAGTGATATTCCCCTTCCAATAATAATCCAGTGTAGGCATCTTGAGGGTCAGTCCAGGTTTTACCCCCGTCTGTTGATTTTCTTATAATAGTGTGGCCATGATGTCTATCGGTGCCAAGAAAATAGAGCTGATCGTCAAGCGAAAAAAGTTTTGACCAGAACGCCCCATCGATCACAGCGATTCTATCCCAGGACTTTCCCTTGTTTTTCGATAAAAAAATCTGAGAGGTGGCCCTTATATGTTCGTCGGATTCCGGCCCAAAAAAATCATGGGAGGCCAAATAATGACCATTGGGAAGCCGCGTCAAACTTGGGGAACCAATGTATTTACCGGAAGCCTGCGGGCTATGGGTGACCACAACTCCAGGCACGGTCTTTTTCCATTGATTTTGAGCACTGATGGGGCTAAAAACGCTGCCCAACACCCAAAATAATAGCAAAGTTTTAGAAATGCTCATCTCGGTAAAATAATTAATGTTTCTCCATCTCCACCCACAAAGGGAAAATCTGTTTTCCCCCGATTTCAAAGTGGGGGATTAGATCCGTTTCCATATCCGTAAAATATACCTCACCCATCTCCAAGATATCACCGTCCATTTCTATGGTTTCCGTCTGGTAGATTTGATGATTGGCCTCCAGGAGCATTTTTCCCCGGCCTTGTATGGGTTGGATAAACTTAAACCTGAGCTTATACCTTCCTTCCCTGATGGCCACTTTCCAGGTACCATGCACCTCTTCCTGTGTCCAAATACCCCTTTGGCCTCCTGCGTCATTTCTGTTTAAAAAAACAGGGTTCTCATGCTCGGTGCCTATCACAATCCTGGGAGGTTCGGAGAAATGTGGGGAGGAAAGCAGCTCCTGTAGCATATGATCCAGCTCCTTCTTCATTTCTTTTGCAAGGGGTAGGTGACCTTTTACCAAATCATTAAGCTCAAACTCATCGGCTTGAATATCATAAAGTTCAAATGCCTCAATGGGTGCATTGTAACCAGTCCTACCCACCAGCTTATACCTGCCTTTTTGCCAGGCTATATTGTTGTATAGCTCAGGGTATTTTCGGCTCCAGTAAAAAAAGAGGGGGCGCTCATCAAAATCTTTGTTGGATTCCCCCTTTAACAAGGGGTAGAAACTTTTTCCATCGATGATTCGATCTTCCGGCAAACTGGCCTCACAAATCTCAGCCAGCGTGGGCAAGATATCAATGTGTGCCAGTGCAGTGTCGATTTCCCGGTCGCGTTCAAGCACACTAGGCCATCTGATCAAAAACGGAACACGTATACCTCCCCTGAACACATTACCCTTAAGCCCTCTCATGCCCGCATTGTAGCGTCGTTGTTGAGGGCCGTTGTCTGTCATAAAAATTACAATGGTATTTTCAGACAGCCCCTGTTCATCCAATTGTGCTAATAAACGACCTACATTGTCATCAATATTTGTAACCATACCGTAGACTTTGCGGGCGTCCTCCTTGTCCTTTTCGCTCATTTCCGCAAAGGGCCTTTCATCGCCTTCAAACCCGGAGGAAGGGTCTATCCCCTTGTACTTTTCGTAATAAGCGTCCGGTACTTGCAAGGGAGTATGTGGGGCATTAAAGGAAAGATAAAGGAAAAAGGGCTGATCGCTGTCTACTGCCAGGAACTCTATTGCTCCATCTGTAAAAATGTCTGAACAATAACCATTATAAGCTTTTTGCTCACCATTTCGCCAAAGCACAGGATCGAAATAGCTGCTGTCCATCTGGAAATAGGTGGTAAAATCCCCGGGCTGTCCCATGCCCCCGGCCAAATGGATAAGGGATTCGTCAAAGCCCTGGTCCTGGGGTCTGGAGGGATAGTTGTCTCCTAGGTGCCATTTTCCATAAATGCCTGTGCGGTAACCTGCATTTTTTAGCATTTCGGCAATGGTCACCTCCTCTGGAGCCATGATAGCCCCGCCGTTATATGTGTCTCGCACGCCAGTACGCAGAGAATACCTGCCTGTCATCATGCTGGCGCGGGTGGGGGCGCATACGGGAGAGACGTAAAACTGGTTAAGCCGAAGGCTTTCTCTAGCAAGTTTGTCCAGCACTGGGGTTTGCACATGTGGGTTTCCATGAAAACCTAAGTCCCCGTACCCCTGGTCATCAGTAATGATAAGAATCACGTTAGGGGGCGATTGCGCTAGGGTATTGGGGAGTTGAAAAAAAATCAAAGTCGCTATTGCAAATGGAAAAGCGATAGTTTTAGAATAATCAATCATGGTTAATGGGTTCAATGTTTTGGATTCAAGATAGTAAAATTTAAATTAAGGTTGATTTTTTGAACCCTATAAGGCCTATGAGGTCATATAAGGGGGACAATTCCTGAGTGGCACGTCCCCCCAGACCCATCTTTGGATTTGAGGAGGTTTTTATCGTTCTCCACAAATCAAAACCTTAAATGTGCTTATATATCTTATATGGTTAAATTATTACATATAATTTTTTAACTTACCTCAGTTACCCAAAATAATCCTATATCCGAAATGAAAAGAAGAGATTTTATTCAAGCCAGCACCATACTGGGTGGTGGAGCCCTACTAGGGGATATATCCTTTGGTATGGCCTCCAATCAAGCTAAGCCAAACCTCGAAAACCTCCCCTGGTACAATAAAACCATGCGATGGGCACAATTGGCCTTTGTGGAAAGTGATCCCGGTAACTACGACCCCGATTTTTGGCTGGACTATTTCAAACGTATACATGCAGACGGAGCCTTGCTGAGCGCTGGTGGCGTGGTGGCCTTTTATCCCACAGAGATCCCCTTGCATCATAAAAGCGAATGGATGGGGGATGAGGACACGCTGGGGTATTTGATGGAGGGATGCCGGAAACTCGGAATGACGGTCATCCTAAGAACTGACCCCCATGCTGCACGACAGGAAGTCGTAGATGCCCACCCGGACTGGATTGCCGTTACCGCTGAGGGAGATAAGAGGCAGCACTGGGCTAATCCCGATTTATTTGTGACCTGTGCCCTTGGGCCCTATAATTTCGAGTTTATGACCCAGGTGCACAGTGAGATCATGGGGAAATATTCGCCGGAGGCCATTTTTTCCAACAGGTGGGCAGGTCATGGGACCTGCTACTGTGAACATTGCCAACGTAACTTCAAGAATTTTTCAGGCCTGGATCTGCCCACAACTAATGACCGCTTGGACCCTGTGGTGCAGGCCTACAATTCATGGAGGGTCGAAAGGCTCCGGGAGCTTTGGTTCCTATGGGATGAGCAAATCCGGGCCAAAAAACCAGAGGCCAGGTACATCCCGAATGGGTTCCCGGACAAATTGATGACGGGAAAGCATTCCGACTTCTTTTTTGCCGACCAACAGGCGAGAAGAGGAGTGATTCCACCCTGGTCGAATGGCAAACATGCTAAGGAATTGAGGGCCACTATGGGGATGAAAACCCAGGTGGGGATTTTTAGCGTGGGACTGGAAGAGCAATACCGATGGAAAGATTCCGTGCAGAGTGACGCAGAGATCAGCACCTGGGTGGCCGAAGGCACCGCCAATGGCATACTGCCCTGCTTTGTTAAATTTGGAGGGGTGATTTTTGATAAGCGATGGATGGATGGGGTGGCCGGCCTCTACCAGCGGTACCACAAAATGGAAAAGTACCTCAAAAACACCGCACCCATTGCCAGAGTGGGAATGGTATACTCTGAACAAACGATGCGGAAATACGGGGGAGAAGCCTGGCAACAAAACATTCATGACCATGCCTATGGCATGTACCATGCCCTTGTGGAAGACCGCATGCCCTTTGAAATGGTCAATGATCTCCTCTTGGATGAGGAGCATCTGGCTCCGTTTAAGTTATTGATCCTACCCAATATTGCGGCCCTCTCTGATCATCAATGCACCCAAATACGGAGGTTTGTAGAAGATGGTGGAAGTGTCTTGGCTACATATGAAACCTCCCTATATGATGAGGAGGGGAATAGGCGTGATGACCTGGGTTTGGCTGATCTCTTTGGGGTAACCTACGATGGGGGACATGAAGGGCCCATGCAAAACAGTTACCTTCGGCTGAAGGTAGAGGGCAACCGGGAATATCAACCGGTGCTGGACGGGCTGGAAGATGCCTATAGGATCATAAATGCCATCCATCGGCTAAAGGTAAGGCCTATGGGAGATTTTCCGGATCCGGTAACTTTGATCCCCACTTATCCTGACCTTCCTATGGAGGACGTTTATCCCAGGGAGGCCGAAACGGATATACGGGAGCTTTACCTCAAGCAGGTGGGGAAAGGAAGGGTGGCCTATTTCCCCGGGGATTTGGACCGCTCCTTTTGGCAGATCATGAACGCTGACCATGGGAGGTTGCTCCGCAACACCATCCGATGGGCCCTGGAAGAAGAGCCTGTGCTAAAGGTAAAAGGACCTGGAATTTTAGACACCACGGTATGGCGTCAAAGAGACTCCATGACCGTACACCTGGTGAACCTCACTAACCCCATGATGATGAAGGGGCCAATGCGGGAATTGATCCCATTGGGTGAGCAAAATGTTTCACTTCAATTGCCAAAGGGACAAAAAGCCAAAAATGTAAAGCTAATGGTAAGTGGGAAAACGGTGGACTACAAGGTAAATGGGGATAGGATAAGCCTGGTAGTGCCATCGATTTTGGATCATGAGGTGGTGGGAGTGGATTTTGTGTGAGAAAAAAATCCGGGAGCTTTTTTGAACCATATAAGGCATATGAGGTCATAGAAGATGGGGAATAAAATGCTGCCTTCCTCATTTTAACATGAGCTATGTTTGAAAACGACTGCCAATTGTTATTAGCGAATAGTTAGTATGTGCACCTTTGGACCAAACCAATAAGTTAAGCACTTCTTGCTAATGGCTTCTCAATACTTAATAAAACTTCATGGCAGCAATCAAATCTGTTATCTTGACTGTGGCTATATTGGAGGATATATCCGACATGGCATAAGGGATAACGAGCATGTTGTTATGGATCAAAGCACCACAAGAATAAACCACATTGGGTACATATCCTTCGCGTTCTTCCGCATTCGGGGTCAGTAAAGGTTCTTCTAGCCGGGCAATAATTTTTGTGGGGTCTTCCAGGTCAAGTAGAATCGCACCGATAAAATACTGCCTCATCGCTCCAACGCCATGGGTGAGCACAAGCCATCCTTCGTTGAGTTCAAGCGGTGAGCCGCAATTGCCGATTTGAAAAAACTCCCAGGGCATTGATGGTTCCTGGATCATGATAGCTTCATCCCAAAAATGCAGGTGTTCAGAATACATGATATAATTGTTCTCCCCATCCACCCGGGCAAGCATGACATACTTGCCATTTATTTTACGGGGGAAAAGGGCCATACCTTTGTTCTGAGCCGCGTTTCCGTTTAAAGTAATGATTTCAAAATTGACAAAGTCCTTGGTCACCAGCAATTGTGGAAGGATGCAAAACCCATTGTATGCCGTATAGGTGGCGTAATAAGTGACTTCCCCATCATCATCAAAGAACATCACAAACCTTGCATCTTCAATTCCCCTGCTTTCATTTTCGGATACTGGGAAAATCACATGTTCGGAAATATCATGGGTCGGATTAAACTTTATAAAGTAATTTGAATCTGCAAGCCAATAGATGTTTCTTATGGCATCATTGTCCAATGAATTTTCAGCATTCATTTGAAGCCCTACAATCCGGTTTTTCAATGCTTCAAAGGTGAACAAACTTGGCAAGTTCTCAAATACCCTATTGCTTGTTTCGTTCCAGGCATTCATACTTTTGAGCTTGAGCTGAAATAAATGACTGTCGTAGAATTGGTCATGCCGGATGATGGGAGTATCAACAAACTCGCTGACGGGATTGACCAGAAATGTATGGTCTGCTTTGATAATTCCGCTCCGAAAAACAATGGAAGAGATATGTCCTTCTCCGGTAGCTCTGAGACTCATCACAAAACGGAGACTGCCTTCAGGAAGCCCATCCTGGCTGGGGTGGGGGACAATTGACGGGTTGAATAGGGCTGCTGATTCTATAGAGTATTCCATCGTGAAAAAAGCCCCAATAAGTAACTTTTGCGTACTGCTAAGGTCCTGTTCATCTGTAAGGTAGGGGGAAACCTTTTTGAAATTTTCCAGAAAGATACGTTCTATGTTTTTATGTCGCTCAATAAAGTTGAGGTCGATATGGAACAACAAATCTTCTGCGCTTTCTTCGGTCAGCTTGGTTACGCGCCCTATTATTCTGCGGATTCTCCCAGCATCCGGGATATGCGGACGGGTGATTACCCTGGATGAGTTCCTTTCGATTTTCGTTCGGTTCCTTTTAACCAATGACTTTCTGACTCTGTTTTTTTCCATCTAATCTTTATTTATATTTCCCCATTTTCTGTATCAAATCGAACATGACTTAAGCGACCCCCGGAGTGATGCCCCCGATATTGGGATGACCATTGAAAGACCATTACAAACAGATGAAATCGAGCCTGTCCTGACGGCAGTCAGGGCATGACGAGCACGTCACACACTGGCATGATTATCATTTGCGAGATTCCATGTGACAACTGAAAAACAATTATAAACACATGAAAAAGACATAGCCCTTTGGCTATCAATACGCCAATATCTTATTGTAAACGTCAAGGTAACTTGCTGTCATTTTCTCCCTGCTGAATTTGGAAAGTGCCCAATCCCTACAATTAATTCTGTCTAAAGATTCAATTTTTGCCACCGCTGTGGCAGCTTCTTCGATCGAGTTTACCAAAAACCCAGTTTTCCCCTCGATGATCAATTCTGGCATTGAGCCCAAATTAAAGGCGATCACCGGGGTTCCGCACATCATCGCTTCGGCTACGCTCAGTCCGAATGGCTCCTTAAAGCTAATGGGATGTAGCAGCGCATGGGCTTCGCCCATCAGTTTCTCCCTTTCCCGGGGACCGGAATTGCCCACATACACTATATCTCGGTTATTGAGGAAAGGCTTGACCTTGGCGTCAAAATATTCCTGATCCTGAATTAATCCGGAGATCACCAATTTTCTGCCCGATTGTTTCGCTATCATAATGGATTCGTGGGTGCCTTTTTCGGGGTGGATCCTGCCAAAAAACAACAAATAATCTTTTGCGGTCTTTTGGTAGTTGAATTCATCTGGGTCTATGCCATTGTAAATGTTGGCGGTATATTCAAGTTCAGGATGACGGTCTGATTCACTGATCGAAACGTAATAACCCTTCCGGTTATATTTTTTATAAACCGGCAGTATGCTGACCGAAGAAAAACCATGAATGGTGGTCAACATTGGAGTTTTGATCAGACCGGAATAGGTAAGCGGAAGAAAATCAAAATGGTTGTGAATCAAGTCAAATTGCTGAGCCTTTTCCATCAAATTACTGATATGAAGGCTTTCCCAAACCTTTGCATTTATTGTCGGAACCTCGGCATATCCGGATTCGGTCACACTTTCAAGTCTTCCTTTGGTGATGGAATTTCCGGTTGCAAACAATGTGACCTCAATACCCTTTTCTATCAACCCTTCTGTAAGGTTGGATGCCACCTGTTCCCATGGCCCATATTTTTCGGGCGGGGTTCTCCAGGCAATGGGTGATAGCATGGCTACTTTCATCATAAAAACCCTTTTCGTGAGTATCCGAAGGCTTCCCTAAGTTCATTTAGTGGCAATCTACTTCCATTTCTTTCGGAAATACGTATTATTGCCCAATATCTTTTTCTTCATAGGCCTCGAAAGCCTGCAGTACGATCAAATGAGATATTAAATAGGCCAAGGAGCTTTCCGCACCTTGGTTACGGTTGACCCCATAACTTTCAAAGCCGTCACAACAGCCCTTGGTATCAAAATCGAACAAGCTCATTCTAAGGTCATTTTCACCCAGGAACCACATGAAACATGAAAAAAGTTTGACGAGGTAGGCTTGGTTCTTGGTGAGTTGAAAAGCCTGTTGATACATTAAAACCATGGCCATGGCATCTATGGGCTGCTGGGCAAACATGGAACGTTCCCCGTCTTTTTTGTACCATTTTTCGTTTCCGATTATCGATAGGTAGCCATCTTTAAGGGTAACTTCGGTCAGAAACCCCATACTTTCCATGGCAACCTTAGTGATGTAATCTTCATTCAGGATTTCCGCAGCATGAAGAAGTGCTAGCGGCAATATTCCGTTGTCATAAGCCATTAGGGGTTCAAACCACTTCCATTTTTCAGATTTGTTGGCATCATAGTGCATAATTAATTTTCCCGCAAGGTTCCTGAGCCTTTCTCTCATACCCTCATCAGCGGGATTGGATTTTAAATAATAACTGATCCCCAACATCGTGTTGGCAATGGCCCTTATGGATTGTAACTTTTCAAAATTGGGTGAGGCATCAAAAAAAACAAGTTTTCCGGTCTGGTAATAAGCATCATTTGGCGCATTGCCCAGGAGGTAACCCAGTGCCCAAATGGTCCTTCCAAAGGAATCTTCGGACCCGACCTCATCAAGAAATTGCCGGCTGAAACTCAAAAAATTCCTGAATGTACCATCTTCATTTTGCATAAAATGAATATAGCTCAGGTAAATGGGGGCCAAATTGAGGGTGGATTTGTCTTTTGTCTCCCGGTATGCCATCAATACCATGAGCAATGCCCTGGCGTTGTCATCCAGACAATAGCCTTCCTTCAGGTTGGGAATCCCAAATTTCGCATGTTGGATTATGCCCGTATCATCCGTCAGGCGTCGTATATGATCCAAGGAGAAAGGGGGTAATAGCAGGGGGTCTATCAAGGTTTCGGACCCGATATTTACCTCTGGTTTTTCGTCAAGGGTAGCTTGTACAAGGGCCATGTATTTTTCCCCAGATTTGGACCAGGAGAGGGTTTTCCCGTAGTCAAAAGCTTTCTTTCGGAGTTTTTTTAAGGCCTCCGGACTGTCTAACAACTCCATTAAAATATCCGAAAGCCCTTCCGAATCATTAAAGTCAAACAATCTGCCCCTGCCTTCATCCAATAGTTCTGTGGCATGCCAATAGGGGGTGGAAATTACGGCAGAACCTACCCCTACGGCATAGGACAGTGTGCCGCTGGTGATCTGTGCCTCATTAAGGTAAGGGGTAATGTATATATCGGAGGCGGATAAATATTTGAACAATTCCTTTTGGTCGAAAAACTCATTCAGGAAAACCACATGATCTCCCAGTTTTAGGTTTTTGACCAATAAGTGGAGGTAGTTACGGTATTCTTCGCCGGAGTGATGGAGGACGTTGGGATGGGTTTTCCCCAATACCATGTAGACCACATCCGGATGTTTTTCGATTACTTTTGGCAGGGCCTTTATTACGGTTTCAATCCCTTTATTTCGGCTGATAATACCGAAGGTGAGGAGAAAATTTTTGTTTTCTAGTTTAAATTGTTTTTTGCACTGCTCTTGGTTGTAAACAATTTCAGGCACCCCGTGCTCGATCAAGGCAATTTTCTCTTTTTCGACTTCATAAATTTGGGTTAGGAATTGAATGGCTTTATGGCTCATCACCACTATTTTGTAAGCCATTTTGCAGAGTTGTTTCAATACCGCCTTTTCATTGTAGGATGGCCTTTCTAAAATGGTATGAAGGGTCACGATCAGGGGGATTTCTAACCGGTGCAGCAGTGGAAGAATGTACATGCCATTCTGCCCTCCAAAAATCCCAAACTCATGCTCTAAGATGCATACGTCGGCCCCACTTAAGTTGATGTATTTCACCGCTTTCAAATAATCCCGTTGATACTCTTGCCGGATGGTGAATTTTACCTCCTTCGGATAGGCGTAGGTTAAATCATGGTCACTCATGGCCACAACAAACCCTTCCACGGGATAATTCTTCACAACATTTCTACCTTTAGATAAATTCGGGTCGTCTACCATGGAGTGGTAGAGGTCGTTAGTGAAAATGCCTATGCCACATTCGCGGGGAGGGTAAGTTCCTATAAATACAAGTTTCATTTTCAATGGGATTACTGTTGAAATGGAAACACCCTGTTAAAATCATCAGATTTTTATATGGAAGGCATCAAGGGTTAAAACTGGTTTCCACCCATTGAACAGCAGTTAAAAAAACTGCAAAAACCGAGCCCAATTAAAATTTTCATCTAAGACAATTGTGGTATTTCACTTTATGTTCATTTAAGTAAAATTACAAACCATATATTACAAAAAAAGCATTGATAATATCAAGGACTCATAAATTCCCAGGAAATCTTCCCCAAATAGTCCGGCTTGCCGGATTCCGGGTGGGAAACTGTGCCCTGCAACCGCCCATCTTCTCCATGTACGACCTTTAATTCTCTCCAGGAATAGTCACCTTTTTCATAATCAAAGGTTTCTCCATCGTCATCATATAAAAAATAGCTCCCTTCCTTCTTACCGTAATGCCGGATGATCAGGTCATATTTTTCGCCCGCACCGGAGGTATGCAGGCTTGGTGTAGTCATAGGGATAATGCCTCCATCCTTTACAAATACGGGGATATTGGATAAGCCCGGCCTTACGGTGATTTCCTCTCCTTCTCCCACCATCTCCCCCGTATAGAAATCATACCATTTACCTTCCGGGAGTATCACCTTTCTTTCCTCCTCGCCTTCAAACATAGGAGCCACCAAGAGGCTTTCCCCAGCCATATATTGATCCTTGATTTCTTTTTTTACCACCTCCGCATAGGGGTTGGTCTCCAGGTCAGCCTCACTGTCCGACATGGTCAACTTTTGGGTGCCAAAGGAGAAGCCTGTCTCCAGGTTCATCCCCCTAAACGGTGGTGTGCCTTCGAAATGGTATTTGGCAAATTCAGAGTACCAATAGGGCATCATTTGCATGCGTAACATGGCCATGGCTTTGACTTCCTCTTCCACCTCCGGAAAAGACCAGGGTTTGGTGCCACTTGCCCAGGCATTGATCATGGCCATGGGTGAAAATACCACTGTCTGCATTCTCCTCAGCCACTCTTCGGCCGTTTTTGAAGCCCTTGCCTCAGGGGTCCAGAGCACCCCGGCATAACCACTGTTGATCAGCGCAGTGATAAAATCCCTATGATTGTAATAGTCATTGTATAACACATAGGGAAAGGAAGTCCCTCCCCCATTGGAAGCCCTTACCAGGCCGAAGGTGCGCTGGTTGCGGCGATGGAAAATGGCTGCACTTTGTTTTTGGACCAGAAGTCCATAGGTCTGCCTCATTTGTTCGGCTGAAATACCAGAAGGGAATTTAGCCACATCTGGCCAGAGCCATTGGTCATATCCATCCACTTCATCCACTTTGTAGCCACTCACCCCTATCTTCACATGCTCTTTTTCAAAAAAACCCCAATAGGGAGCAATTACTTCATCCATAGTGAAATCGGGTACAATTCCCGCCCAAACCGTATGGGAGGCCGTATAAGGGAAAAGCTTTTCGTATAGCGGCGAGTCCGGGGAAATATAGGGGTTCACCCATAAATTGACCCTGACCCCTTTGCCCTTAAGGGTACTGATAAATCCCTCGGGGTCAGGAAACCGTCCAGGATCCCAAACGAAGGTGTTGGGGTAAGACTTGCTTTGCCATCCTGGTTCCAGTCCGACCACATCCAGAGGGAAGCCTCTATTTTCAAAATCCTTCACTTCCTGCATCACATCCTCCTCCGAAAACAAGCGGGGCACACGCTGTACAAAACCCAAGCCCCACCTGGGTGGCAATGGCCCTCCGCCTGTAAACAAGTTATATCGGCGCACGGCATCCAGGGGGGTAGGGCCTTCAAATAAATACACTTCTACTCCTCCCGTGGGGATCAACACTTCCACCGCATCCGAGTATGGCCTTGCCGACCATTGGTCATCGGTATTCCTGTCCCTGGGTTCGGGGGCATTTGGGCTGTCCCTTCTTGAACCCGTGCCGGCATAAATATCCATATACCTGGCTGCATTGATAAAAACCCCATATCCCAAGGAGGAAACATAAAAAGGAACAGGCGCATGGGTACGTCCATTATCTCTTCCACCGTAATGGTCCACGTGCAAGCGGAGAATATTGCCCCGTTGGTGAACTGTCTTGAAATTCAGCCCAAACCCGAAAAGTTGCTCCTCCCTTTCCAAAGGAAACCTGAGATGAGTTTGGCCATGGATAACCTCAGCTTTTATATCAGTTTTTTCCAATGGAAACCCGCTGGCGGAAAGCTTTTCCAACCCGTCAAGCCTAGCTGGAACTTCTGCTGCCTTGAGCAGGTCAAAGGCATCGGGTTTTCCGATAATGGTTTTCCATACTCCCGGAGCTTCCTCCACCCAGGTGGGTTGTTGGGCATTGATGGTTAGACTTAGGTTGAAGCAAAGGAAAAAAATCAGCATTTTCCTTACGCCAATCGGTGGGTTAAATAGCAACATATGAAGAAATAGTAAGATTGGTTGGTGGGATTGATTAAGGTAATTTCCTGTTCCCCTCATCAGCGTACCCCAAGTTGTTGGATATATCGTTCCTTATGTTTCAAAAGGGCAAACACCTCATCGTGATAGCTGCTGAAACCGGGAAGGGGTATCCCATTTTCGGGGATGGGGTCGGTGCCGTAGCCGGTCTGGAACATGTCATGGTGGTAAATTACGTAACCTCCTTCCCTCCAAATATTATAGGTGTGAATGATGTGGTCAGAGGCCTGTGTGGGTGTTCTTGGTCCTCCAAATTGGGGGGTACCCTTTCGGGCGGGCTCATCGTCCACCACCGGCTTTTGGTATCTGCTATGTAAATACCTTACCTCAGTGGCCGCCACCTCCCAGTGCCTGTGGTCCGACCTGGTGGTGTGGGGGGAAAGAAAATCCAGTGCGGCATTTTCCTGAGGGGAACCCAAAACTCCTGCATAACCTGGCGAATTGGTCACCAGGCGCTCGGGGTCAATCGCCCGGATGATTTTCACATAGTCCACCGTGCGGTAATCGTGCTCATTCCAAATTTGAAAAATCAGGTTGCGGTAAGGTTTCAGTTCAGTGGCCATATGCTCCACTGCCCTCTCAGATGCTCCATCCTCCAGAATAAGCCCTTCGTTCCAGCTCTCCCTGGAAAACAACACCAGCAGAATAACCGTGTCCGTTTCCCGGGCATCTTCCAATAGGGAGATTATTTTTCCCTTGATTTCCGGTTTTAAGCTGCCATCCCCGTTATAGGGAGTTTGCCCCTTGCCTGCATCGATAAAGCCCCGCTCATTGTCCCATTGGCACCAGACCCTGATCACATTGATGCCGTGGTCTTGAAATTCCTTTAGGTATTCTTTTCTTTTTTCCGTGGAGGCATTAAAGGCTTCATTGTACAAGGCATTGAAAAAACTGATGCCCGTATATTCGAAATGTTCACCGTTTCTAAAAAACTGGGTGCCTTTGATGCTGATGTCCTGTTGGGATTGGGCTGGGGTTGCGGCCATCATCATAGAGATGGCCAAACATAAAATAACTGGGTGATGGTTCATATTTTGGGTTTTTTATAAAAAAAGGGGATTTTCGGGGAAAAGCAAAGGGGAAAGGGGAATT
>PXCO01000048.1 GCA_003565295.1 Cyclobacteriaceae bacterium | reverse complement strand
GTTCCCTAAAATCTACCCTATCATCTGCTGAATAATAAAAAGTGGCCTTTGAATTATCCGCTTGGTACTCGATATCAGAAAGTTTCATCTTCAGACCAAGTTCATCAATGATTTGCTTACTTCTATATAGCGTGGGCAATTCCCTATTTTTGGCCTGTTCCCATTTTTCAATATCCTTTTGAGAGGCCACACGATAGATTTTCAGGATATTATCGTCATTTTTGATTTTGCGTTTTTGCATCTGCAGTCTTACCAGCTCGCCCTGAAGGGATACATAGCCAATATGGTGCCCATTGGGCACATCCACTACCACTGGATCACCAGTGATGAGGGAAAGGTAGTCCACATTTCTATAATAGTCCTTTCTCCCCCCCTTGAATTTAACTTCTACGATATCAAATTTATCCACTTCCGGCATTCCCATGTGGGAAAGCCAATCGAAAGCGTTCATTTTATTACAATCTGCTGTGCCACAAGTGCCATTGTTTTGGCAACCACCAGAAGAACCGGTGGAGCAACTCGTACATGCTGCCATAATTTATATATATATTTAGAAGGAGTTTCCTCCTCATGGTTTTTGAGAGGCCTCAAGGCCTAATTTCAGAATATCCTGTCCGATATCCCTTCTGAAATTGACGGACTCCCAATGAATTTTGTCCACCCTTTCATAGGTATTGGACAGAGCAGCCTGAAGGGTGGCTCCCTGACCGGTAATGCCTAGTACCCTCCCACCATTGGTCAAGACCTGCCCCTGTGCTCCTGCCTTGGTGCCTGCATGGAACACGATGGATACCCCATCGTCCTGAACAGCACTGTCCAACCCTTCTATGGGTTTGCCTTTTTCGTAGCTATCAGGATAACCACCTGCCACCATTACTACAGTAGTAGAAACGAATCCATTTACCAAAAGCTTGTAATCTTTAAGTGTTTTGTTGGCCATTCGTTCGAGCAGTTCCACAAAGTCGCTTTTGATTCTGGGCAATACGGCTTGTGTTTCAGGGTCTCCCATCCTTACGTTGTATTCTATCACATAGGGATCACCGTCTTTATTCATAATACCGATGAACAGAAACCCCCTGTAATCTATACCTTCAGATTTAAGGCCGTCTATGGTGGGTCTCACGATCCTTTCCTGGACTTTTTTCATAAAGGATTCATCGGCGAAGGGAACGGGGGAAACCGCGCCCATACCACCTGTATTTGGGCCTGTGTCTTCTTCACCAATGCGTTTGTAATCCTTGGCCTCCGGCAAAATCACATAATCTTCTCCATCTGTGGCCACAAATACAGACAGTTCTATGCCAGTGAGGAATTCTTCGATGACAACCTTCGAGGAGGCCTCTCCAAACTTCTCCTGCAATAGCATTTCTCCCAGTTGGAATTTAGCCTCTTCATGATTGGCGCAGATCAGTACCCCTTTGCCTGCTGCCAGTCCATCTGCTTTTAAAACGATTGGCGGATCCTGGGCACTTATGAATTTCAGCCCCTCGTTCAGGTCGTCCTTTGTGAAGGTTTGGTAAGCCGCTGTAGGAATCCCAAATTTTGACATAAAGTCCTTTGAGAAATCCTTACTGCCTTCTAAAATGGCTCCGTCTTTACCCGGCCCAACAAATAATATGGATTTGGTTTCCTTATGATCTTGCAAAAAATCCTTAAGCCCTTTCACCAATGGTTCCTCAGGACCCACCACTATCATATCGATTTTCTGTTGAATGCAAGCGGTCTTAATCCCTTCAAAATCAGTAATGGATAACTGTAGGGTTTTCCCTAGCCCTGAAGTTCCGGGATTTCCGGGGGCCACAAAGAGTTGGGTGCATCGGTTGCTTTGGGCAATTTTCCATGCAAAGGCATGTTCCCTTCCCCCACTACCTATAAGTAATATGTTCATGCTAGCTATTGCTTTTTTAGTTGGCGTGATCTGAAATAAATTTAATTCTATACACTCTAATCTCCTCTTCGGAAAAATCCTCGTCCTCCAATTCTGCCAAGGCCTCTTTAATTTGATCAGATTCAGCGCTCATAAAGTAATCATGGAGAATCTCTTCCCTTTCATCATCCATGATGTTATGAATATAGTAATTGATGTTGAGTTTGGTGCCGCTGTATATAATCTGCTCCACTTCATGAAGCAGCTCAGCCATGCTGATGTTAAGGTTATTGGCTATTTCGTCTAAGTCAATTTTACGGTCCACCTGCTGTATAATCGAAATCTTGACCTTAGACCGGGTTCCCGAGGATTTTACCACCACGTCGGAAGCCGTGATAATGTCATTTTCCTCTACATAGTTTTCGATGAGTTTAAGGAATGAGCTACCAAACTTGGCCACCTTGCCCATCCCCACTCCGTTTATTTGCGCAAGCTCCTCCCTGGAGGTGGGGTAAACCGTTGCCATTTCCTCTAAGGACGGATCCTGAAATATCACATACGGGGGAAGGTTTTTGGCTTTTGCCACTTTCTTCCTTTCTAACTTGAGCAGATCAAACAATTTTTCGTCATAGGCCTTGCCCAAATTACCTATCTCCTCGGTGGATACCGTCTGGGCCATCTCCTCAAAATTGTGATTCTTACTGATCATCACCGGATAAGGCTTTTGCTCATATTTATCGCTCTCCTCGGAGAGCAATATTACCCCGTAATTTTCAATGTCTTTTTCCAAAAACCCAAAAATCATGGCCTGACGGATTACGGTTTTCCAATGGGTCTCGTCTTTGTCCTTACCTTTTCCGAAAACTGCGAGTTTATCATGACCATAACTTTTGATATACTCGTTTTCCGTCCCACGGATCAAATCCACAATATGTTCCAGTCTGAACCGCTGCTTCGTTTCTCTTACTGCCTTGATGATCAGGAGTATTTCGTCCTGCCCGTCGAAGGTTTCCTTGGGTTTCTTGCAGTTGTCACAAAACCCACAGTCCTTATCTAGCTTCTCCCCAAAATAATGAAGCAAAAAACGTCTTCTACAAACTGAACTTTCAGCATAGGCGGCCATTTCCTGAAGCAGGACCTTTGCATTCTCTCTTTCGTTTACGGGTTTGTCCTTGTTAAATTTTTCAAGTTTGACTATATCTTCATAGCGGTAAAACATCAGGCAATGACCTTCCAGTCCATCTCTGCCTGCTCTGCCTGTTTCCTGATAATATCCTTCCAGGGATTTGGGCACATCATAATGGATCACATACCTCACGTCCGGTTTGTCAATACCCATACCAAAGGCAATTGTAGCGACTATTACATCCACCTCCTCATTGAGGAAGTCATCCTGGTTTTTTATCCTCACTTGCCCATCCAGCCCCGCATGATAGGGGGCGGATTTTATTCCATTTACCTTTAAAAGTTCTGCTATCTCCTCCACCTTCTTTCTACTTAGGCAATAGATAATACCGGATTTACCCTTTTGGCTTTTGATGTATTTAATGATTTCCTTTTTAGTCTCGTTTTTCACCTTAGGCCTCACCTCATAGTAAAGGTTAGTCCGGTTAAAGGAAGACTTAAACAGATCGGCCTCTTCCATTTGAAGGTTTCGCTGTATGTCCTGCTGAACCTTTGGCGTGGCAGT
>PXCO01000004.1 GCA_003565295.1 Cyclobacteriaceae bacterium | reverse complement strand
TTAATTTGACTGTAAAAGAAGTAACTGAGTTGGCCGCAATTTTGAAGGATGAATATGGTATTGAGCCTGCCGCTGCCGCTGCTACTGTAGTAGCTGGAGGTGGTGCTGCTGGTGACGGTGCTGCTGAAGAGGAAAAAACTTCCTTTGACGTGATCTTGAAAGCTGCTGGTGGACAAAAATTGGCCGTCGTTAAGTTGGTGAAAGAATTGACCGGCCTTGGCTTGAAAGAAGCTAAAGAAGTAGTAGACAGTGCCCCTAAAGCGGTAAAAGAAGGTGTAAGCAAAGAAGAAGCTGAAGCACTTAAGAAGCAACTTGAAGAAGCCGGCGCTGAAGTAGAATTGAAATAAATTTGTATAACCATCCAGTTGAGAATGGTTATCAAGGATTAGACCTGACAGAACAGTCAGGTCTTTTCCTGTTTATGGACAATAACAAAATTGCACTTTTCATAGTGTAAATTGTCCTTTTATTATAATAATTATCACTAAAAAAATATACTGCCTTGGCTATCCAGAATCAAACCGGAAGGAAAAGTTTCTCATCTATTAAGGTAGTCAAAGACTATCCCGACTTTCTTGACATCCAACTTCAGTCATTCAAGGATTTTTTTCAGTTGGATACCCCAGCGGAAAAAAGAAGACAGGATGGTCTTTTCAAGGTGTTTTCTGAAAATTTCCCCATCAGTGACTCCAGGGAAAATTTCACCCTTGAATTTATCGACTATGCCGTTGACCCTCCTAAATACAACGTCTCCGAGTGTATTGACAGGGGCCTCACTTATTCTGTGCCCCTGAAAGCTAAGCTTCGCTTGCTTTGCTCTGATGAGGACAATGAGGACTTCGAAACCATAGAACAAGAGGTGTTTTTGGGAAACCTCCCCTACATGACCGAAAAAGGTTCCTTTGTGATCAATGGGGCAGAGCGCGTGATTGTTTCACAACTTCACCGTTCGCCAGGGGTTTTCTTTGCTCAAAGTAAGCATACCAATGGCACCAAACTCTACTCTGCCAGAATTATACCCTTCAAAGGCTCTTGGATTGAGTTCGCCACGGACATCAATAATGTGATGTATGCCTACATTGACAGGAAAAAGAAATTTCCAGTTACCACCCTGCTTAGGGCAATTGGTTATGGTTCCGACAAGGAAATCTTAGATCTTTTTGGGCTTTCCGAGGAAGTTGAAGCCAAGTCCTCCAACCTCAAAAAGGTAATTGGAAGGAAACTTGCTGCCAGGGTACTCAGGACCTGGGTGGAGGATTTTGTGGATGAAGATACCGGTGAAGTGGTTTCCATCGACAGAAATGAGGTATTACTGGAGAGAGATTCTATCCTTATGGATGAGGACATTGAACTCATCTTGGACTCGGGCACCAAATCCATTATCCTTCACAGGGAAGATGTAAACGTAGCCGATTATTCCATTATCTATAACACCCTACAAAAAGATAACTCCAATTCTGAAAAAGAAGCCGTAGAGGTTATTTACCGTCAGCTTAGAAATACCGAGGCTCCTGATGAGGCCACTGCCAGGGAGGTTATTCACGGTCTTTTCTTTTCCGACAAGCGGTATGACCTGGGTGAAGTGGGTAGATATAGGATCAATAAGAAATTAGGGTTGGAAATAGACCCCGATAAGATCGTTCTTACCACCGAGGATATCATTTCCATTGTAAAATACCTGATCGGGCTGATCAATTCTAAGGCTGTGGTGGATGATATTGACCACTTGAGCAACAGAAGGGTAAGAACCGTTGGAGAGCAATTGTACAGCCAGTTTGGAGTAGGACTCGCAAGAATGGCCAGGACCATCCGGGAAAGGATGAACGTACGGGACAATGAGGACTTTAAACCCGTTGACTTGATCAACGCAAGAACCCTTTCATCCGTAATTAACTCCTTTTTCGGTACCAACCAGCTTTCACAGTTTATGGATCAGACCAACCCATTGGCGGAACTGACCCATAAGCGTAGGCTTTCAGCACTTGGGCCCGGTGGGCTTTCAAGGGAAAGAGCAGGTTTTGAAGTAAGGGATGTTCACTACACCCACTATGGAAGGCTTTGTACGATAGAAACCCCAGAAGGGCCTAATATCGGTTTGATTTCTTCTCTATGTGTTCATGCTAAGGTGAACAACATGGGTTTTCTGGAAACCCCCTACCGTAAAGTTGCCGATGGCAAGGTAAGCATGAATCCCTCTGATATTGTATTCCTTACCGCCGAGGAGGAGGACGACAATAACATCGCTCAGGCTAATGCACCATTGGACGACAATGGAAACTTTGTCAATGATAGGGTGAAGGCCAGGTTTGAGGGGGATTTTCCCGTATTGGAACCAAATGAAATATCCTATATGGATGTGGCTCCCAATCAGATTGTTTCCGTAGCGGCTTCATTGATTCCCTTTTTGGAACATGATGATGCCAACCGTGCACTGATGGGATCCAACATGCAGCGACAGGCGGTGCCTTTATTAAAGGCTGAGGCTCCGATCGTCGGCACTGGATTAGAGGGTAAAGCAGCCATCGATTCCAGATCACTGATTTTGGCAGAAGCTGATGGAGTGGTGGATTATGTGGATGCCAAAAAGATTGTGATCAAATATGATCTGTCTGATGATGAATTGCTGGTTAATTTCAGCGATGAATATAAAACTTACGAACTGATCAAGTTCCGAAGAACCAACCAGGATACTACCATTAACTTGACCCCCATAGTTCTAAAGGGACAAAGGGTGAAAAAAGGGCAGGTACTGGTAGAAGGTTATTCAACCAATCAAGGAGAATTGGCACTAGGTAAAAATCTGCTGGTGGCTTACATGCCTTGGCAAGGGTATAACTTTGAGGATGCCATAGTGATCTCCGAACGAGTGGTGAGAGAGGATATCTTCACCTCCATACACATTGAAGAGTTTCAGCTAGAAGTCAGGGACACAAAGAGAGGTGAAGAGGAACTTACCTCCGAAATCCCCAATGTTTCTGAAGAGGCGGTCAAGAACCTTGATGAAAACGGGATTATCCGCATAGGTTCAGAACTTAAGGAGGGAGATATCATCATCGGTAAAATTACCCCCAAGGGTGAGACCGACCCCACGCCCGAAGAAAAACTGCTAAGGGCCATATTCGGTGACAAGGCGGGCGATGTGAAGGATGCTTCCCTTAAGGCTTCTCCCTCGTTGAACGGAGTGGTGATTGAAACCAAGCTGTTTTCCCGACCTAAAAAGGACAAAGACCTTAGGGCCAAAGCCAAAGCGGAGGTGGAGAAGCTGAAGCAGAAATACAGCAAAGACCTCTTAGGTGTAAGGGCCAGGATGATCAACAAATTGGTAGACCTCCTGGAAGGAAAGACCTCAAATGGAGTGAAGCATAAATTTGGGGATGAGATCATCAGCAAAGGCGTTAAATTCAATAGGCAAAACATTGAGAACAACCTCTTCCCTCCAAAGAACCCTTACCGGGACGAGAGCAATTATAATGTAGCAGAAGAGGCCAACCTTATCTCTGATATCATATTGGATGATTGGACAAATGATGAGCATACCAATACTTTGGTACAGCGTTTGGTCAAAAATTACACCAACACCAGAAATGAGATTTCCGGGGTTTTCAAGAGAGATAAATTCACTCTTGAAGTTGGCGATGAGCTGCCTGCGGGGATTGTGCAACTGGCCAAAGTGTATGTAGCCAAGAAGCGTAAGCTGAAAGTGGGCGATAAAATGGCCGGCCGTCACGGGAACAAAGGTATTGTGGCCAAGATTGTAAGAGATGAGGACATGCCGTTCTTGGACGATGGCACTCCAATGGATATTGTTTTGAACCCGCTGGGGGTGCCCTCGCGAATGAACATCGGGCAGATATTTGAAACCGTGTTGGCCTGGGCTGGGTTAAAACTGAGCAAAAAGTATGCGACGCCAATCTTTGATGGGGCCACAACCGACGAGGTTGCCGCAGAGTTGGAAGCTGCCGGCTTACCTTCTTTTGGTCGTACCTATCTTCACGATGGCCTTTCTGGAAAGCAATTTGACCAGCCTGTAACGGTTGGGATCTCCTATATGCTAAAACTGGGTCACCTTGTGGATGATAAGATGCATGCCAGATCTATAGGACCTTACTCACTTATTACCCAGCAGCCTTTGGGTGGTAAGGCACAGTTTGGCGGCCAACGATTTGGAGAAATGGAGGTTTGGGCGTTGGAAGCCTTCGGTGCTTCCCATGTGCTTCAGGAAATCCTTACCGTAAAGTCTGATGATGTGATCGGAAGGGCAAAAGCCTATGAATCTATCGTGAAAGGGGAGAATTTGCCTAATCCAAATATTCCAGAATCCTTTAACGTACTTGTGCATGAACTTAGAGGACTTGCACTTGAGATCACTCTTGACTAATTTAGACACTTAAGGGTCGCAAGGCCCATCAATACTACACTCAATTTGCTATGGCGTTCAGAAAAAATAAAAAGCTAAACAACGACTTTTCCAGAGTCACCATTAGTTTGGCCTCACCTGAGTCCATCTTGGACAGTTCGCACGGTGAAGTTACACAGCCGGAAACCATCAATTACAGAACATATAAGCCAGAAATGGGTGGATTGTTTTGTGAGCGGATTTTCGGACCGGTGAAAGACTGGGAGTGTCATTGTGGAAAATATAAACGCATCAGGTATAAAGGGATCATTTGTGACCGTTGTGGTGTGGAAGTCACAGAGAAAAAAGTAAGGAGAGAGCGAATGGGCCACATTGAGTTAGTGGTTCCTGTGGCTCACATCTGGTACTTTAAATCCTTGCCGAACAAGATCGGCTATCTACTGGGCTTGCCTACCAAAAAGCTGGACCAAATCGTATATTATGAAAGATATGTTGTGATTCAGGCAGGGCTTAAAGGGGAAGACGGGCTTCAGTATTTGGATTTCCTTACCGAAGACGAGTACCTGGACATCATGGACAAGCTCCCCAAGGAGAACCAGATGCTGGACGACGACGATCCTAATAAGTTTATCGCCAAGATGGGAGCAGAAGCACTGGAAATGCTGTTGGCACGCCTTGACTTGGACGACCTTTCTTATAGCCTGAGGCATCAGGCAGCCACCGACACTTCCCAGCAAAGAAAGGCAGAGGCCTTGAAAAGGCTGAAGGTAGTGGAGGCTTTCCGTGATGCCAGAACCAGGATAGAAAACCGTCCGGAGTGGATGATCGTGAGAATGGTACCTGTGATCCCACCTGAATTACGACCATTGGTGCCATTGGATGGGGGCAGGTTTGCCACCTCCGACCTGAATGATCTTTACAGAAGGGTCATCATTAGGAATAACAGGCTGAAAAGGCTAATCGATATCAAAGCACCGGAGGTGATTTTGAGAAACGAAAAGCGTATGCTTCAGGAGGCCGTGGATTCCCTGTTTGATAATTCTAGAAAGGTAAACGCCGTAAGGTCTGATGGGAACCGGGCCCTAAAGTCACTTTCCGACATGTTGAAAGGGAAACAAGGAAGGTTCCGTCAAAACCTTTTGGGTAAGCGTGTGGACTATTCCGGGCGTTCCGTAATTGTTGTGGGCCCTGAGCTGAAGTTGCATGAATGCGGTTTGCCAAAAAACATGGCTGCTGAACTTTTCAAACCCTTTATCATACGTAAGTTGATAGAGAGGGGAATTGTGAAGACGGTGAAATCCGCTAAGAAGATTGTGGACCGTAAGGATCCCGTGGTTTGGGATATTTTGGAAAACGTGTTGAAAGGGCACCCTGTATTGCTCAACCGGGCACCGACCCTTCACCGTTTAGGTATTCAGGCCTTCCAGCCCAAATTGATAGAGGGTAAAGCCATACAACTTCATCCATTGGTATGTACAGCATTTAATGCGGATTTTGATGGGGATCAAATGGCGGTTCACGTTCCATTGGGACATGATGCCATCATGGAAGCAGCTACGTTAATGCTTTCCTCCCATAATATCCTTAACCCTGCCAATGGTGCCCCCATTACCGTTCCATCCCAGGATATGGTATTGGGACTATATTATGTAACAAAAGGCAAACAATCCACCCCGGAAGATCCAGTAGAAGGCGAAGGAATGACCTTCTATGGAAAGGAGGAAGTACTCATCGCCTTGAACGAGGGCAGGATTTCCAAACATGCCCATATTAAATGTAAGGTTACCGTTCGTGATGAAAATGGGGAGTTGTCCCAAAAAATAGTAGATACGGTAGCTGGGAGATTGATTTTCAATCAATTTGTGCCCTTGGAAGTCGGGTTTGTGAACGAATTGCTCACCAAAAAGAAACTTCAGCAAATTATTGCCGAAGTGGTAAAGGTTTGTGGTATTTCTAGAACAGCGCATTTCTTGGACGATATCAAAGAGCTTGGTTTTCAAATGGCCTATCAGGGCGGACTATCCATGGGTCTTGACGATGTGATCATTCCCGAGGAAAAGGACACCCTAATTGATAAAGCCAAAACCGAGGTGGATCAGGTTTGGAATAACTACCTGATGGGCTTGATTACTGATAACGAAAGGTACAATCAAGTCATCGACATTTGGACCAGAACCAATTCCAACCTTACCAACATATTGATGAGGCAAATGGAGGAGGACAACCAAGGGTTTAACGCCATCTATATGATGATGCACTCTGGAGCCAGGGGTTCTAGGGAGCAGATCCGTCAGCTTGGAGGAATGAGGGGTCTTATGGCCAAGCCTCAGAAGAACTTGCAAGGTTCCGTTGGGGAGATCATTGAAAACCCCATTCTTTCAAACTTTAAGGAAGGTTTGGATGTATTGGAATACTTTATCTCCACACACGGAGCCAGAAAGGGACTTGCGGATACAGCTCTTAAAACAGCCGATGCCGGGTATCTCACCCGTAGGTTGGTGGATGTGGCTCAGGACATGATTGTTTCTGAGGAAGACTGTGGAACTTTGAGAGGTTTGGTGGTTCAAGCCTTAAAAGACAATGATGAAATTGTGGAACCTCTATCAGAGCGAGTGGTCGGTAGAATAGCGGTACACGACGTGATCGATCCTATTTCAGACGAAATTATCATTAATTCCGGCGAGGAGATCAATGATAACCTGGCCAAGAAGATTGATGAATCCGCCGTAGAGGAAATAGAGATTAGGTCCGTGCTTACCTGTGAGACAAGAAGAGGCGTGTGCGCCAAATGCTACGGCCGGAACCTGTCCACCGGGAGACTGGTACAGTCAGGTGAATCGGTGGGTGTGATTGCTGCACAATCCATTGGTGAGCCTGGTACCCAGCTTACACTGAGAACTTTCCACGTGGGAGGTACCGCATCGAATATTTCCGTAGAAGCCAGTATCAATGCCAAATTTGATGGTTTGGTGGAATTCGAAGAAGAATTGAGATGGATACATACCACCAATAAGGAAGGTGATAATGTGGCCATCGTAATGGGTAGGTCAGGAGAAATCAAAATCAACGATGTGAAATCTGGGAAGACCCTTGTATCCAATCACGTGCCGTATGGTGCTGTCCTTAACGTGAAGGATGGACAGAAGATAGCCAAAGGGGAGTCCCTTTGCACTTGGGATCCCTACAATGCTGTCATCCTTTCTGAATTCGACGGGAAGGTGTCATTTGAGTCCATCATTGAGGGGGTGACGTATAAGGAAGTGGCCGATGATCAAACAGGATACCGTGAGAAGGTAATCATAGACACCAAGGATAAGACCAAAAACCCCGCTGTGGTGGTGGAATATGGGGATGAATCCAAAGCCTATAATATACCTGTGGGGGCTCACCTTTCTGTAGAAGAAGGAGATGAGGTGAAAGCAGGGCAGGTGTTGGTGAAAATCCCAAGGTCTGTCGGAAAAACCAGGGATATAACCGGAGGTCTTCCACGAGTGACTGAACTCTTTGAGGCAAGGAACCCTTCAAACCCTGCCGTGGTTTCAGAAATTGACGGCGTGGTAAATTATGGTGGCATCAAAAGAGGAAATAGAGAGATTTTCATTGAATCGAAAGATGGCGTGCGGAAGCGATACATGGTATCTCTATCCAAGCATATCCTGGTGCAGGAGAATGATTTTATCCGGGCAGGTGAGCCCCTGTCTGACGGGGCCATCACTCCGAATGATATCCTGAATATAAAAGGGCCTACTGCGGTTCAAGAATACCTGGTGAATGAGATCCAGGAAGTCTACCGCCTTCAAGGGGTGAAGATCAATGACAAGCACATTGAAGTGATCGTGAGCCAAATGATGCAAAAGGTAGAAATCCTTGATGCCGGGGATACCGGGTTCCTTCAAAATCAGATTGTTGATAAGTGGGCGTTCAGAGAAGAAAATGACATGATACTCGACAAAAAAGTGGTCATGGATTCCGGAGATTCATCTACCTTAAAGCCGGGGATGATCATCTCTGCCAGAAGGCTTAGGGATGAGAATTCCTCTTTGAAACGAAAAGACATGAAAGTGGTACAGGTAAGAGATGCACAACCTGCGGTATCTCAACCAACGCTTCAGGGAATCACTGCTTCTTCATTGGGTACGGAAAGCTTTATCTCTGCGGCTTCTTTTCAGGAGACCACTAAGGTGCTTAGCGAAGCGGCGATCAGAGGCAAGCGCGATGAATTACTTGGGCTGAAGGAAAACGTGATCGTTGGTCACCTGATCCCTGCCGGGACCGGTCAGCGCCACTTCAAGAAATTGATTGTTGGCTCTAAAGAAGAATATGAATTGCTTACTGCAGAAAAAGAGGCCAGTGTGAAAAGGCCCAAAGAGGCAGTGAAGTAAAAGCCCATATAATTAATCATCATCAAAAAAGGTCTGTATATTTTGTGCAGACCTTTTTTTCTTAACACAAATAAAAAATCGCAGAAATAATGGAAGACGAGAAAGAAGGACCAAAAAGTGCGCAGAACCAAATCAATGTAGAGCTATCGGATGAAATTGCTGAGGGTGTGTATGCCAATCTTGCCATGATTGCACATTCCCATTCCGAATTCGTCGTGGACTTCATCCGCCTTATGCCTGGGGTGCCAAAGGCAAAGGTTAAGTCCCGCATCATCATGACCCCAGACCATGCCAAGCGCCTGCTGGCAGCCCTAAAGGACAACATAGATAAGTATGAAAAGGCCTTTGGGAAAATTGAAAATGGGCAGGAGCCACCCCAATTCCCTCTAAATTTTGGAGGGTCTCCCGGCGAGGCATAATGAAAGTCCCTTGTAATCCGAATGAAGAATGGAAGAAGCGGCTTCAACAGACATATCGCAAAATATATGGTAGGGTATGACGCTGATAGACAAGTAAAATATAAGTCCTTAATTTTGTTTGTTTTATTGATTTGTTTACCTTTGCAGTCCAAAAAATAAAAGTTTAAAGCAGATAATTAATTTTAACAGTTAATGCCTACTATACAACAGTTAGTAAGAAAAGGTAGAAACACCCTGGAGACCAAGTCCAAGTCTAGGGCTCTGGACGCTTGTCCTCAGCGTAGGGGTGTGTGTACCAGGGTGTACACGACTACCCCTAAAAAACCTAATTCTGCCATGAGAAAGGTGGCCAGGGTAAGGTTGACCAATGGTAAAGAGGTAAATGCCTATATACCAGGCGAGGGACATAACCTTCAAGAGCACTCTATTGTGCTGATACGTGGAGGAAGGGTAAAGGACCTTCCAGGCGTGAGGTACCACATCATCAGGGGTGCACTTGACACTGCTGGGGTTAAGGACCGAAAACAGGGCAGATCCAAGTACGGTGCGAAAAGGCCCAAAGCAGCCAAAAAATAAGCAGTAGATAACGACAATAAGAAATGAGAAAAGCGAAACCAAAAAAGAGGTATATTCTTCCCGATCCCAAATTTAACGACACCTTGGTGACGAGATTTGTGAACTGTCTGATGGTAGATGGGAAGAAGAGTATTGCTTACAGAATTTTCTACGATGCTGTAGAGAAAGTAGAAGAAAAAGTAGGTGAGAATGGTCTTGAGGTTTGGAAAAAAGCGCTTAACAATATCACTCCAGCCGTTGAGGTGAAGAGTCGTAGGGTTGGGGGAGCTACATTCCAGGTACCCATGGAAGTAAGGCCTGACAGGAAAGTTTCTTTGGGCATCAAATGGATGATCACCTTTGCCAGAAAAAGGGGAGAAAAGACGATGATGGATAGGCTGGCAGGAGAGATCATGGCCGCTTCTAAAGGTGAAGGAGCCGCTGTGAAGAAAAAAGACGATACGCATAGAATGGCTGAAGCCAACAAAGCATTCTCGCATTTTAGATTTTAACAAATAATGGCTAAGAAAGACTTAAAGTATCTAAGGAACATCGGTATCATGGCCCATATTGATGCCGGGAAGACGACTACTTCTGAGCGGATATTGTACTATACAGGCATCTCTCATAAAATAGGTGAAGTGCATGATGGTGCGGCTACCATGGACTGGATGGAGCAAGAGCAGGAAAGAGGGATTACCATTACCTCCGCTGCCACTACCACCAAATGGAAGTACCCCACTATTCAGGGACTTGCCAATGACGATACTAAAGATTATCAGATCAACTTGATAGACACCCCCGGCCACGTGGACTTTACCGTAGAGGTGGAGCGTTCCCTAAGGGTACTTGACGGTGCTGTGGCGCTTTTTTGTGCGGTATCTGGGGTTGAACCCCAATCTGAAACAGTCTGGAGACAGGCTGACAAATATAAAGTACCAAGAATCTGCTTTGTGAACAAAATGGATCGTGCTGGTGCTGATTTTTTTAACGCCGTAAAAGAGATTAAGGATAAGTTGGGAGCCAACCCTGTGCCTTTGCAAATTCCAATTGGTGCGGAGGAAACTTTTAAGGGGGTAGTGGATCTTATCACCAACCAGGCTATAGTGTGGAATGAGGAAGACCAAGGGATGACCTACAAGGTGATTGACATACCCGAGGACATCAAAGACACCGTTTCTGAGTATAGACAAAGCTTGGTGGAGCAGGTGGCTTCCTATGATGAGGAATTAATGGAAAAGTTCTTTGAGGACGAGAACTCCATTACCAAGGAAGAAATGATGACTGCTATCCGTAAAGCAGTAATCAATATGGATTTTTCCCCTGTACTTTGCGGATCTGCTTTCAAAAATAAAGGAGTACAGGCTCTTTTGGATGCCGTAATCGCTTATCTTCCTTCTCCACTCGACCTTCCTCCTGTGAAAGGTACGGATCCGGATACGGAAGATGAGGTCTCCAGAAGTGCGGATTCTGATGATCCCTTTGCCGCTTTGGCCTTTAAAATCGCTACAGACCCCTTCGTTGGGCGCTTGGCATTTATGAGGGTATATTCCGGAAAACTGGAATCTGGATCTTATGTGTTTAACACAAGAACCAGTAAAAAAGAAAGAATTTCCCGATTGCTTCAGATGCACTCCAACAAACAAAACCCCATAGACAGGGTGGAAGCTGGTGACATTTGTGCAGGAGTTGGATTTAAGGATATCAAGACCGGGGATACCCTTTGTGATGAAAAACATAAGGTGGTATTAGAGGAAATGACCTTCCCAGAGCCGGTGATCGGTTATGCCATTGAGGCAAAGACACAGGCTGATGTGGATAAGTTGGGTATGGCCATCTCCAAGTTGGTGGAAGAAGACCCCACCCTTCACGTGAACACCGACCATGAAACCGGTCAGGTTATCCTGAGAGGTATGGGTGAGCTTCACCTTGAGATCATCATTGATCGTTTGAAAAGGGAATTCAAAGTAGAAATAAACCAAGGTGCACCACAGGTGGCCTATAAAGAAGCCCTGTTTGCTACTGTCGAACACAAAGAAGTGTACAAGAAGCAGACGGGTGGTAAAGGAAAATTCGCCGATATCGTATTTGAGATCGGGCCAAAGGAACCAGATCCAGAGACCAACGAAATAAAGCAGGGCCTTGATTTTGTGAATGGCATCGTGGGTGGTGTAATCCCTAAGGAATTCATCCCTGCCATCCAGAAAGGTTTTAACGAGGCCATGAAAAATGGGCCTTTGGCTGGCTACCCAATTGAGGCTATGAAAGTAAGGCTTTTCCATGGATCCTTCCACGATGTGGATTCGGATTCTCTGTCTTTTGAAATGGCTGCCAGGATTGGATTTAAGGAGGCGGCAAAAAAATGTAAGCCTCAGCTACTTGAGCCTATCATGGCTGTAGAGGTAGTAACTCCGGATGAATATACAGGGCCCATCACAGGAGACCTTAACCGTAGAAGGGGGTTGATGAAGGGCATGGACACCAAAGGTGCAGCCACTGTAATCAAAGCTTCAGTTCCTTTGTCTGAGCTTTTCGGTTATGTAACTGACCTCAGGACTATTTCTTCAGGCAGGGCTTCAGCCTCCTTGACGTTCTCACATTATGACCCAGTGCCTAACAACATTGCCGAAGGCATCATTGCCAAGGTGAAAGGAGAAAAGGCATAAATTCCAGTAGAAGATGAATCAGAAAATAAGAATAAAGCTTAAATCTTACGATCACAGTCTGGTGGATAAGTCATCGGAGAAAATCGTAAAAGCCGTGAAATCCACGGGTGCAGTAGTAGTGGGTCCTATCCCATTGCCAACCAAGAAAGAAAAGTTTACGGTATTGAGGTCGCCTCACGTGAACAAAAAGTCCAGGGAGCAATTTCAACTTTGTACCTATAAAAGGCTGGTGGACATTTATTCCAACAGCTCCAAGACGGTAGATGCATTGATGAAGATTGAACTTCCTAGCGGGGTGGACGTGGAAATAAAGGTCTGACCTTCACCAATAGATCGGAAAATAGAACCTGTGCCTTTTTGGGCACAGGTTTTTTTCATGCTTCCCTATCCCGCTGGTGTAGGGGAAAAGGTAAAATTTCGTTTGCCGAAAGTTCATAATCCCAATTTTCCTTTTATTGGTGGGGTGAAAGGGTATCATATTCGGAATAATTTTACCGTAATTAATTGAAAATATTAAACTTGGGTTTTGTAAGGTCTGCGTAATTTGCTAACTTTGCAGTCCTTTAAAAGGACACGAGCGTCTAAACGCCTGTGTATCATTGTATATTATACAACAGAAGATGTCTGGAATAATAGGTAGAAAAGTAGGAATGACTAGCATTTTCAGTGCCGATGGACGGAATGTCGCATGCACGTTAATAGAGGCTGGTCCTTGCGTAGTGACGCAAGTAAAAAATGTAGACACAGACGGGTACAACGCTGTACAGTTGGCGTTTGGTGAGCGAAAGGAGAAGAATACTCCCAAGCCTCTCATCGGCCATTTTAAGAAGGCCGGCACCACGCCAAAGCAGAAAGTTGTTGAATTCAGGGATTTCCGAGTCGAGTTTGAAGGTCAGGTTGACCTGGGAAAAATGGTGATAGCGGATCAGGTATTCATAGAAGGTGATTTCGTGGATGCCATTGGTACTTCCAAGGGCAAGGGATTTCAGGGCGTGGTAAAGCGTCACGGATTTGGCGGGGTGGGAGGACAGACCCACGGTCAACACAACCGTCAAAGGCACCCGGGATCTATCGGTGCATGTTCCTGGCCATCCAGGGTATTTAAAGGCATGCGTATGGCCGGAAGAACCGGAGGTGACAGGGTTAAGGTCCTTAACCTTAAAGTGTTAAAGATATATCCCGAGAAGAATTTGCTCCTAGTGAGCGGATCTGTACCTGGACCGAAAAATTCTTTTGTGATCCTAGAGAAGTAATAAAATGGAATTATCAATCATAAAGCATAACGGCGAGGATACAGGTAGGACAATTAGTCTATCGGATGATATCTTCGGCATCACGCCCAACGATCATGCGATCTATTTGGACGTGAAGCAGTACATGGCCAACCGTAGACAAGGTACACATAAGGCCAAGGAAAGGGCAGAGATTGCCGGATCCACCAAGAAGATCAAAAAGCAAAAAGGTACCGGTGGTGCCAGGGCTGGGTCTTTGAAATCCCCCATCTTCAGAGGTGGAGGTAGGGTGTTTGGTCCCCGTCCGCGGGATTATTCATTTAAGTTGAACAAGAAATTGAAACAATTGGCCAGGAAGTCTGCATTGACCTACAAGGCCAAGGAAAACAATGTGGTGATCTTGGAGGACCTGTCATTTGATAGTCCGAAGACCAAGAATTACCTGAACTTGTTGTCAAGTCTTTCCCTTTCGGAAAAAAAGACTTTGCTGCTTTTGCCAGAAGCAGATAAGAATGTGGTGCTTTCCAGTAGGAACATACCAAAGGCGAGGGTGATGTTAGTAAATGACATCAACACCTATGAACTGCTACATGCGGACAACTTGGTGCTTTGTGAAGGTGCTGTTAGTAAATTAGAAACCCTATTTTCAAAGTAAACCATGGAAATACTTAAGAAGCCTTTGATAACTGAGAAGATATCGGCCATGAACGAGCGAGGGATTTATGGTTTTGTCGTAGAGAAAAATGCCAAAAAGCCCCAAATCAAACAGGCCGTGGAGGATATGTACGGAGTGAAAGTAGTGGCAGTGCGTACCATGAAGTATGCGGCCAAGAAAAAGACCCGTTACACTAAGACAAAGATCGTTTCCGGTTACACCAATGCCTTTAAGAAGGCCCTCGTGCAAGTGGCGGACGGTGATATAATCGACTTTTACGGAGAAATTTAATTGAATCAGAATCATGGCAGTTAAAAAACTTAAACCTGTAACTCCAGGCACCAGATTCAGGGTAGCTCCTTCCTTTGACGAGATCACCAAGTCAAAGCCGGAAAAAAGCTTGCTTGCGCCTTTAAAGAAGTCAGGTGGACGGAACCATTCAGGAAAAATGACCGCCAGGTATATTGGCGGTGGACATAAGAAAAGATTAAGGATAGTGGATTTCAAGCGGGACAAAGAAAATGTGCCCGCAGTAGTGAAAGCCATTGAATACGACCCGAACAGGACGGCGAGGTTGGCATTACTTTATTATGTAGATGGTGCCAAAGCATATATCATTGCCCCTGAGGGGCTCCAAGTAGGCCAACAAGTGGTGGCTGGGGAGAGTGTGGCGCCAGAAGTGGGCAATGCCATGCAAATGAAGAATATTCCTTTAGGTACCATTGTTCACAATATAGAATTGAAGCCAGGTAAAGGTGGAGCAATGGCCAGGAGCGCCGGAGGATATGCACAAATCGTGGCCAGGGAAGGTAAGTACGTAACGGTAAAACTTCCTTCTGGTGAAATGAGGTTGGTGTTGGGTACTTGTAAAGCAACAATCGGAACTGTCTCCAACGGTGACCACATGAATGTGGTGTTGGGTAAAGCGGGCAGGAAAAGATGGTTGGGGAGAAGACCAAGGACCAGAGGGGT
>PXCO01000078.1 GCA_003565295.1 Cyclobacteriaceae bacterium | reverse complement strand
CTCATTTATTTACTTTATGAAAAATAATGGGATCAGGAATTCCATCAGGATCGTTATTTACTTTGCCATCATGTGATGGATTTCCATCTGTAACCAAAAGCACCCCTGCTGCATGTGGAGCAGCCATGGATGTTCCACTGAGCATTCGATAACCCCCATCTTTCCAGGTGGATTTGATGCTTACTCCCGGAGCGCAAAAATCCACCGGAGGGTTTCCATAATTAGAAAAGTTAGCCCAATTATCCTTGTTGTCCATAGCCGATATGGTATAGATATTAGCGCCATTAGCTCTGGCGGGTGAGTAGTTGTTTGCATCATCCGAATCGTTTCCGGCAGCCAGAATAAAATAAATTCCCTTTTCAGAAGCTTTCACAACGGCATCATCCAAGCTTTGGGAGGCAGGCCCGCCCAAACTCATATTGGCGACATCACATGATTTTCCATTTCCAGCCACATAATCCACTCCCGCTATTATACCGGAATAAGTCCCGAGGCCTTTGGAATCAAGCACCTTTACCGGAATTACTGTTGCCCCGGCCGCTACTCCCACTACTCCAAAATCATTGTCAATAGCCGCAACAATACCTGCCACATGCGTTCCATGGCCATTCTCATCATCAAGGGACATTGCATCAGGACCTGTTGAAAATACATTGAACCCTTTCGAATCATCTACATTCAAATCGGGGTGGTCCAGATCTATTCCGGTATCAATAATCCAGACTACATTCTTACCAGTATAGTTTACTTCTCCACCAACTCTAGTTATTCCATATGGAATTTCCTGATTACCAACAGGATCCTGTCCTCCTCGTCCCGAGGGCGGAACTAAGGTGATGATCTTATCTTGTTCGATATAGGCAACTTCAGGATCTTTCCTGAGCCATTCCAGATTGGCTTCATTCAATGGGGCACAGAAGCCAAACACAGTACTGCTATACACATGACTCACCGCCTCTTCCGTGATTTTTGCATTCTGTAGAATGGGGGAAATAGCCAATTTTATGGCTGCGGTACGTTGACTGTAGTCACCCTTAGGGCTTATCCGGGCATTTATAGATTCCTGTTTAAGCACCACAATGTAATGCCCCTCCATGGGTTGTGAAGAAACTGATTCCAGTAATGGGTCTTCTTTTTCCAGAATTTCAATTTCCTCAGTGTGGCAGGATGCCAATACGAATACAGTCGCAAAAAGCACGACTTTAACTTTTGCAGTACAATTGTTTCTGAACATAATAGCTGTTTTTTTTAAAAGTTCAAGAGCAGTAGAAAATCTTCTCTAATATATAGAATGAAATGAATCTATAAAAGAATTTTCATATCAAATAAAAATATTTGTAGGTTGTTTCAAAGTCATAACAAATTTGGACTGCATTGACTACCATGGTGGCAAAAAGTACCTCAATTTTGGCTATAAATCCTTTAGTTTCCGATTAATTTTAAAAAATTTCAACATTTTTCATTTTTTGAACCCCTTAATCCATCAATCTTGAAATTCAAGATGAATATCCTCCGGGTGTAATTCATATAAATTCTTCATGCTGACGAGTGCCCGAGGCCAGTAAATATGGTGATGACTCTTATGGTTACGATTCTTCCATTGCCAAACTAAGGCTCCTGCATAACCACCCTCATAAAGTGTTTTGTAAAGATATTCATGTGGTATGCCATGCGTATCCTGGGTATAAAATTCAGCGACAACAATTGGCTTATCCAGTCCCCAATGAGCAGCGTCATTATGAAATGGGGAAAGATTTTCTCCAAAGTGGTTAGGGTAATAATGAACTGAATAAAAATCCAGGACTCCATTCTCCTTACCGCCATTTTCTATCAGCTCTTTATCGCTATAATAATTTTTGGCGTTTTCTCCCTCCACGTTATCGCTTAATGCCTTAAAACTCCAGGCACCGGTTGTGACCAATACATCAGGATCAGTAGCTTTAATTGCCGCGGTAGTCTGATTTACAAAGCGCTGAATATTGGCCATGGGTACATGATGAGTGGTTTCCCAACCAAACTCCTCGCTCATGCCCTCAGGTTCATTAAATATCTCCCAGGCTGCAATGGCAGGGTGACCTTTTAAGGCTTCGACCATTGGAATCAATGCATTTTCGATATAAAGGCTGGTTTTTGACTGCATGGTTAGCATATCACGGGCCCGGCCAGGAAAATGTGGGTTTTCTTTATTTATATTAAGCATATCGAAGCTCCAGAGGCACAGAACTAAACTTACATTATATTTATGGCCAAGATCCAGGATAGTCTTAAGGTCTTCAATGGCACCTTCACCCGGCCCAATCACATCTGAATCCTTCCACTCCGGAGTATTGGTTCCGTCGGTATGCAGCCAAAGGCGCGTTGTATTGCCGCCATATTTATTGACTTCTTGAAACATTTCCTCAAACAAATCAAATTGAGTCTCTCCTGGCCCTATGTCTTTGGCAAAATCCACCCATGCTATATTACCTCCACTTAGAAACAGATCCTGGCCTCCAACACGAATGCGATCTGATTGCTGGGATTTAGCATAAAAAGGTTGAAAAAGTAGAAGCAGGATAAGGAAGGAACAATTTTTTAAAGCTTTCATGGTATATGTCAATTGGTTTTTGTTAAATCTTTCCCTGATCTTTCCATCAATGGGTATGATCAGAATCACTATTCCCCTAACCAAGCCGCTTATCAAAGCTAAAGGGTAATTCCTTAATCAGACTTACCTCTGAAAATTCAGGATGCCTGGTGTGGATGACAACGTTATATTCATCCGGAACTACGGCAGAAGGTACCCGGAGAAGTAGTGATTTCTTCTTGCTATACCATTCTGATCCAATGGATTGGCAACCACTGACATCGGATCCCTGATTCCAGTCTGCAGGTAAATCGGATAGGTTGACTTGTGTAATGGAGGATGTGTCTGGCGCATAGATCACCAAGGTGCTATATATTAAATTATCCCCACGTCCTTTGCGATGCACCATATTTTCCAAACAGGCCAAGGATCGAGTGGAGGACGCATAAATCACCTCCTCCCCTTTCCCATTCCAACGCCCTGGAAATCCCGGTGCATGGAGTTTTTTTGCATAAACCGACAAGGTAATACGAAACAACTCCATGAACTAAACCGCATACCCGTGAGCAATGCGCAATAAGGCTTGTTGCACCAAGGCTACCCCCGTGGATGTACGAAGAAATGTCATCGGCTTTCGCTGGTCAAAGGCCTCGGAAGAAACATCTAACCAATCCCGAAAGGCCCCCACCCCACCAAAAACCTCTTCTCCCACCTTAAATAGCTGGGTAATTTTAAGCAATAATTCTCCCTCCAGAGAAGGGAAGTTCCTGCCTTGCTTTCGATAATTGTCAATAGTACGAGGATCCAGTCCCAACAAATTGGCCAGAACCTGCTTCTGCATCCCAGAATGCTGCAGCAACTGATCAAACTTCGATACATGGACACCCCTGTCCACTTGATATACCATTGTAAAATCACTCACGATATTTTCCATGACAAGACATATTTACCCCAAGTTAATCATTTTTTCGCTTTACACAAGAATTTTTGCAGATTTCTTTT
>PXCO01000317.1 GCA_003565295.1 Cyclobacteriaceae bacterium | reverse complement strand
TAACAACAAGTATGCATACTTTTTGGAAAATTTTGATCAGGATTGGATTTACTCCGATGACCGCAGATTTGTCAGCTACACCAACCTGAGTCCCGGAGAGTATACTTTCAGGGTAAAAGCAGCTAACTATGACGGGGTTTGGAGCGAGTCAGGAATCAACTTGAATCTTACCATACTCCCCCCCTGGTGGAGGACATGGTGGGCTTATCTTCTTTTTATGCTGCTGGCTGTTACTGCCTTTTATTGGATGAGGCGGAGCATCATTTATTGGGAAAGGCTAAACTCCGATCTGAAATTGCAACGGATTGAAGCAGAGAAAATGCATGAACTGGACCAGGCAAAGTCTGCCTTCTTTGCCAATATTTCCCATGAGTTTAGAACACCGCTGACCTTGATATCAGGCACAGTGGATTCCCTAAAAAAGAATGAAGGGAAAACAAGCCTAAGAAGTGAGGCCTATGAACTTATCGAAAGGAATGCCTCCAAACTGTTGCACCTGATTCATCAGTTGCTGGATTTGTCCAAGTTGGAAGCGGGCAAACTAAAAGTAGATGCCAAACCTGGGGAACTTACGGGTTTTCTCGGATACCTGACAGGCAGCTTTTTATCCCTCTTTGAAAGTAAAGAGATTTACTTTCATCAGGAACTTCCAGAAGAGGAGGTGTTGGTCTATTTTGACGCCCCAAAATTGGAAGTGATCTTTTCCAACCTTTTGTCAAACGCTTATAAATTCACTCCAGAAGGAGGAGAAGTCGGTTTTTATGCCAGCGTGGAACCAGAAAAAGATAAATACTTGAAACTAAGGGTTGTAGTGAGTGACACGGGAATTGGCATACCGGAGGGGAAGTCGAAGCATGTTTTTGAGCGTTTTTACCAAGAAGAAGCCTCCAATACCAGGGCCTATGAAGGTACCGGAATAGGACTATCACTCGTAAAGGAACTTACCGGGCTACTTGGAGGAGAGGTTACTGTGAAAAGCAAACTAGGTAAGGGGTCTTCTTTTATGGTGGAACTTCCATTAAAAAAAATATCACAAAAAGAAATTATTCAAATCAAATTAGGGGAGAAGAACAATGGTACGCCTCACAGAAAGTTTCAGCCACATCATGACAGTAAAACCTATCTTCCTTCCAAGAACACTGCCTCGGATAAGCCCAAGGTATTGGTGGTGGAAGATAATATAGATCTAAGGAGGTTTATTGATAGACATTTAAGGGAGGACTACTGTGTTTTCGAAGCTGAAAATGGAGATACTGGGTTCAATATTGCAATGGACATTATTCCTGACTTGATCATAAGTGATGTAATGATGCCCGGGATGGATGGGATATGCCTGTGTGAAAAGCTAAAGAATGAGGACAAAACCAATCACATTCCCATCATATTATTGACCGCCAGGGCAGATATGGAAAGTAGACTGGATGGATTGGAAATGGGGGCGGATGATTATTTGACCAAACCTTTTAAAATTGAGGAGCTTTTGGTGCGGGTTAAAAACCTCCTGGAATCAAGAGAAAAACTAAGAGAAAAGTATGGCAACTCAGTCACATTAAACCCCAGGGAGATTTCGGTGACGTCTGTGGAGGAAAGGTTTGTACAAAAGGTATTAGACACCATGGAAAAACACCATGCCAACCCGGAATTTGATGTGGAAACCCTGGGAAGAGAATTGGGCATGAGCAGAACCCACCTTTACCGTAAACTTAAAGCCATAATTAATCAACATCCCACTGAATTTATACAAACTTTTAGACTCAAAAAGGCATTGATGCACTTCAATAACCACTCAGGGAATATCAGTGAAGTGGCCTATAGCCTGGGCTTCAACAGCCTCACCTATTTCACCAGGTTGTTCAAAAATCAATACGGAATCACGCCCTCAGAATACTTGCACCAAATTTCAGAAAATAAATTCCCGTTACCATCAAACACCCAAAACTATGAAAAAAGGAATGATTAAACTCAGCGTATTTTACCCAAACGGGGAAGGCAAAACATTTGATATGGATTACTACACCAATAAGCACTTGCCAATGATGAGACGATTATTAGGTGACGCATGCAAGGGGGCACAGGTAGAAGATGGGCTATCGGGATTAGGTAAAGACGCACCGGCACCCTATGCTGCCTGCGGCCATTTGTATTTTGAAACCATGGCCGAATTTGAAGAATCCATCAATGCCAGTTTAGACCAGGCCTTAGGAGATATCCCAAACTTCACCAATATTGAGCCTTTGATTCAGGTGGGTGAAGTTGTGATATGAAAAGTGTCGAAGGGTCAACCCTTCAAGGGGTGAAAACTCTTGAAGGGGCCCTCATATCTCTTTTTTTTCACTTCTTAACCATTTCCTATTCCACCTTCACCCTATTTATATCTTCTTCCAATGCGGATTCTCTCTTTACGGCTTTTAACCTCTTATTGCCGAATGGCCGGGAATAGGTTATCGTAACTGTTCTGTTTCTCCAAAAATAATCAACATACGTATGTATTTGATACTCTACAAATTCAGTATCCACCATAATGTTATTGGTATTGGGTAGATCATTGATCGCCAACCTGAAACTGCCCATGTCTTCACTAAGTTTCTTCTGAACTGCCAGATTAAGGGTATCGGTTTTATCAATACCCTATTGATGGTGAATGTCATATGGTTTTTAAAATTATCTAATTGGACAGGTACAGGATCAAACAAATGATTCTAAAAGTGCCCCCTTAGTTGCATGGGAAGGATATGCGCTTTTTGCCGCTGAGATTTTTCCATCTACATGTAACGATTGTTTCTATTTTTGAAACATATATACTAACCATCCCTCTATCACCTTGGCTATCTTTAGTATAAATACCTTAACACGACAACTCATTATTTCACCACTTAAATAAAACCCAAATGACTGCTCCATTAACCGTTTCGAAACATCCCATTACTTCTGAAGTTTGGGAAAAATTTGACAACTCATTGGCTGGTTCCATTGTATTGCCTGAATCAGAAAACTATGATGCATCCAGGGCTATATGGAATGGCATGATTGATAGGAAACCTGCCTGCATAGTAAAATGTGCCAATGTCGAAGATGTAGTTGCTGCCGTCAACTTTGGTAGAAATCATCAATTATTGGTTGCCGTAAAAGGTGGGGGGCATAATGCAGCAGGGTTTGCCATATGTGATGACGGAATGGTAATTGACCTTACCAATATGAAGGGAATTGAGGTAAATCCCAGGACTAAAACGGCAATCGCGCAACCGGGGGTATTATGGGGAGAATTTGATGCAGCAACCCAAGAGCATGGATTGGCTGTGACCGGAGGGGCAGTAACCACCACGGGTATTGCGGGTCTGACATTAGGAGGAGGCGTGGGATGGTTGATGGGAAAATACGGCGCCACCTGCGACAATCTGCTTTCCGCAGAACTGGTAACTGCTGAGGGACAGATTTTGAAGGCTAGCCCCGAAGAAAACCCCGATCTTTTTTGGGCTATTAGGGGTGGCGGGGGAAATTTTGGGATTGTGACCTCCTTTGAATATCAGTTGCATACGGTAGGAACCATCATTGGAGGCATGGTACTCCATCCTATGGAGAAAATCGAAGAAGTGCTGAAATTTTTCCGCACCTTCACACAAAATGCCCCGGATGAATTAACGGCTTATGCTTTCACTATGACAAGTCCTGAAGGTATGCAAATGGCCGGCATAGCTTTGTGCTATTGTGGAGATGACCTAGACGAGGGTGAAAAACTAATAGCCCCTCTGCGAGAATTTGGCCCGCCTTTGGCTGACCTGATCGGACCCATGCCCTATCTTCAACAGCAGTCCATGCTCGACGCAACGGTTCCCCACGGGCAATTCAGCTATTGGAAGGCAAACCAACTTACTTCTTTGTCTGATGAAGCCATAGAAATTTTCAAAACCCAGGCTCCATTGGTTTCTTCTCCCAGGACCATGGTGCTTATTGAACACCACCATGGAGCGATCAATAATGTAACACCTGATGCAACTGCTTTTAGCCAAAGAAGATCTCCTTATGACTTTGTAATCATCTCCTTATGGGATCAACCTGAGGAATCAGAAATTCATATTAAATGGACCCGGGATTTCTTTGAGGCAATGAAACCATTCTTCAGTGCGGGTGTATATGTAAACACACTTTTTAATGACGAGGGATTGGATAGGGTCAAGGCCGCTTACGGCGACAATTATGATCGATTGAGAGAAATTAAACGGAAATATGATCCCAGTAACTTATTTAGGTGGAACAATAATATTATACCCTAGATATTCAGGTTTTTTACATTTCAATATACCTTAATCCAAATAACCATGAAAACTGTATTGATTACCGGAACAAACAGGGGAATAGGAATGGAAGCAGCTCTAGCCGTAGGCAGAGCGGGACACAAAGTATTCGCAACTATGCGGAACCCGGAAAAAGCTTTCAACCTTAAGCAACAAATCAAGGACGAATCCTTGGACATTACCATTTATCATATGGATGTTGATGCTGATGACTCGGACAGTCAGTGCATCAATACCATTAAACGTGAGCATGGTAGTATTGATGTACTTGTTAACAATGCAGGAATTGTTCGGCATGGGTCTATAGAGGAATTACCATTGGCTAAATTTAAAGCAGTAATGGAGACTAATTATTTTGGTGCGGTCCGGTGTATAAAGGCTGTTCTGCCTTCCATGCGGAAAAATAAAAATGGCTGTATTATAAACGTCAGCTCTATGGCGGGTAAAATTTCCTTAAGCCCACTTGGCCCCTATTGTGCAAGTAAATTTGCACTAGAAGCCATGACCGAAGCTTTGGCACAAGAGTTAAAACCATTTAATGTACGGGCATCTTTAATAGAGCCAGGTATCATCAACACTGATATGGCTCATGAAATTGGTCAAAATGATCAATCATTGTACCCCCAGGTTAAGCGTATAGGGCATTTTTGGGACACATCCCTACAATCCCCCGTGCCGCCCTCATTGGTGGCTGACAAAATTTTGGAGGTAATTGAAAGCAGCTCCTGGCAATTGAGGTACCCAGTGGGGCCGGATGCTGAACCCTTTTGGGCCTGGAGGACATCCATGAACGATGAGCAATGGGTGGATTGGAACGCCCAGGAGGATAAAGAATGGTATAGTGCCGTAGAATCCACATTTGGGATGAATTGCAGACCCGGGGAATTGGAAAAGGAAAAATAATATGAAGAGACCCTTGAGGTTTCCAAAACCTCAAGGGTCTTTCCTGAGTCGAGAACGGAAAACCTTCGGGGATCCATAAACCCCAAAGGTTATTGACCTTTAAGATCTCCCAAACCTCGTCTTTATATATCGTGAGCATAAAAAACCGAGGAACCAAAATTACCATAGGAATTTTTGTGTTCAACCTTAAGCATTAATAATTCCCCGTATTGAGTTGTTCTAAAAGCTGATTGCCGGCTTCTGTCAACCCAATTATCTCCGTTGCCACACCTATTTCTTTGTATGTATCAAAATAAGCAACCCTTGCAACAGGTAAAACCAGGCTCTGAATTATCCTGCAACCTCTGTTCTTCAACTGAGTAACGGCATCATCAAATTCCGCAACTTGCACCATATAGGCGATATGCTGTATACCACCATGCTTATGTTGGTCCAGGAAATCGGTATATATGCTTTTCCCGGAAACCGGCTGTATCAACTCCAGCATGGTTCCTCCGGACATGGCCAAATAAAGATGAAACTCAAAATCGGCAGGTTGTCCCTTATAAATGCCTTCCAATTCCTGGGATCGTAAATTTTCCATTTTCAGGAAACGGGGAACGCCCATTGTCTCCTGAAAAAATTTTGCTGATTCCTCAATATTCCGAACCACCCAGGCCACTTGCCCAAAATGCTTTCCGAACAAGGTGTTATTAGGTTCCTCATTAGTTACTATTTTTTCTTTCATAGCCTATTACATTAATTGTTTGTATTAAAGCTAATGAAATAGCCACATGTGTAGTTAGTACTTAGGTTTCAAATGTTGAAACAGATGTTTCAATGGCAGGTTGGGAACGTAAAAAAATGCCTTTCACCTTAAAAGTCAAATATGTTATTGCATAGCTAGTAGCTTTTTGCTGCTCATAACAAGTGTCACGTGAGGAATAATTGACGGTCGGGTTTCTGCAAAGGAACATGTGTACTGCGGAGATCCTCTGCGAATATCTTCGAAAGCTGCGGGAGATAGTTGTGCATAGTTTGGTTAACATCACACTAGAAACTAAACACCCAAACCACCCACCCCAAGCCAATCGTATTGTAAATGATAAAAAACAGCAAAGTCAACAAACCACCATACTTATACACCTCGTCCACACGGATATAACCACTGCTGATATAAAGCACATTACAACTACTCCCCTGTGGGGTAATCACAGAAAAATAATTGGTGGCAAACAACAACATATAGGCCAATCCAGCCACATGAAGGCCTAAATCTACCCCTGCAAAGAGAAATACGCCAAACAATGCCAACAGGTGCGCAGTCTGGCTAACGAAAAGGTAATGAAAAACCACATAGAAAAAAACCAATAGAAAAAAGGCAGCGGGTTCGGAAAAACCATCGATTTCCTTGGCAATCAACACCCCCACGTAATTCATAAACCCCATATTGTAAAGAGCCATGCTCATGGAAAAGAGGATCGCAAACCAAATCATCGTTATCAAGGCCTCACCCTCTTTGCGGATATCCGCAGGTGTATAAACCCCAGTCAATAACAAAAGCGCAAGGCCCAGAAAGGCAATGGCCGTACGGTCCAGGCCCAAAATATCCGACAAGGCCCAAGCAATTATCAATAGTATAAACACAGCTAGTGTGATCTTTTCATCCTTACTCATATTACCCATTCTACCCAGTTGTTCCTTTGCATACCCCGGGGCATCGGGTGTGATTTTAAGGGTAGGGGGATAGACTTTTAGCAAAACCCAAGGCAGAATAACAGCCGCCACAATGGTAGGTAAGGAAGCCGCCAGTAACCAGTTGGAAAAATTGATGGTAATCCCGTAGTTGGCAACTATCGCTGCCCCAACAGGGTTTACGGCCATGGCAGTAAGCCAAAGGGAAGATGAAAGCCCTATTCCTGCCATGCTGGTGAACATAAGGTAACTCCCCAGTTTCTTTTCTGTGCCCAGTTCTGGATCCGAACCGTTGGCCTTGGCCACGGAATACACTATGGGAAACAAAAGTCCGGACCTTGCGGTGTTGCTTGGAAAAGCAGGAGCGATCAATAAATCAGTGGCCAATAAACTATAGGCCAAACCCAAAGCTGTCTTTCCAAATCGCATAATTAATTGCAAGGCTATACGGATCCCTAATCCGGATTTGACTACGGATTTGGCTATCAGAAAAGCCATGACAATCAGTAAAACTATGTTGTTTGAAAAACCTGAGAAAGCAGCTTCTGGGCTTAAGGTCTGGGTAAAAATGGCTATAACCAATCCCAGGATAGAAGCAACCAATATGGAAAAGACCCGAAAAACAACACTGAGAATAGTGGTTATGAAAATGGCAAATAAATGCCAGGCTTGAGCTTCCATCCCCTCTGGGGCGGGCAAGGACCACAAAGTAATTCCCAGAATAAAAATCCCAGCAGCTTTATACATTAGCATCTAATTGGCTGTATGATCAGCAAATTGGCAAAAGGAATTGACAACCACAAGCTGACCACTAATAGCCGGCAGCCACCCGAACAATTTCAACAACTACCCCAACCAATCATCGAATCCTTCACAGCACCCTTCCTTCAGAAAATAAGTCATAGGCTGCGACCAAAAGGCGGCTTTCCGGAGACTGGCCGTAACGGGGGTATCCCTGTATTTCACCCCTGTTTTCAGTGAATTCCGGAAGATAATTACCCTCCAGTTCATCCCAGATGATCAGTAAATAGGCATAAGGGATTTTACTCTTCCTCCCTGCTTCCAACCAGTGATCAAAAGTAGATTCATCAAGGTAAAGCGGATAATCTGGACCTTCAAACATATATCTTGTTACTTTTTTTACGAGGTTCAAATTAAAGTCCTTAATTCTTCAAAATTAAAATCTGAAGTTGAAATTACATAACTAGTGTTACGCTAGGAATAAATTGGCGGTCGGATTCCTGCAGAGTAATTTGTGAACTGCGGAGGTCCTCTGCGAAATCTGCGGGAGATATTTGTCCACAGTTTGGTTAACATAACACTAGAAGAGAAAAGGTGATAATAGCCCTACCTTGGAACAAGTGTTCAGCACCCTCTACTATATTGATTGGAAATCTGCTACTTATTCGGTAACTTATAATTTCAATGGTGTCAGATTTTTCGGCATTGCCCTTGAATCCAACCCGCCATAAACCCTAAATGTCAACCAAAATTTCTAATTGTTATGTGTAAAAACCACGGCGTAGCCTACATTAAGCCCGGTGAAGTAGAGGTCCGGGAAATTGATTACCCAAAACTTGCCCTAGGTGACCGCAAGTGCCACCACGGGGTCATCCTGAAAATTGTGTCCACCAATATCTGCGGAAGTGACCAGCACATGGTGCGGGGAAGGACCACTGCACCCGAGGGGCTAATATTAGGTCATGAAATCACCGGATTGGTCATTGAAGCAGGTAGGGATGTGGAATTCATCCAGGAAGGTGACCTTGTTTCAGTACCTTTTAATATTGCCTGCGGCAGGTGCAGGAACTGCAAGGAAGGCAAAACCGGCATCTGTCTTAACGTTAACCCCGCCCGGCCAGGCGCTGCCTATGGTTATGTGGACATGGGGGGCTGGGTAGGTGGACAGGCGGAGTATGTGATGGTGCCCTATGCAGATTTCAACTTGCTGAAATTCCCGGATAAGGACCAGGCCATGGAAAAGATCAAAGACCTTACCCTACTCTCGGATATCTTCCCCACAGGCTATCATGGTGCCGTCACGGCAGGGGTCGGTCCAGGTGCCTTCGTGTACGTAGCAGGTGCAGGACCCGTGGGCTTGGCATGTGCCGTATCCTGCCATTTGCTGGGAGCTGCTGTGGTAATTGTAGGGGATATGATTCCCGAACGTTTAGAGCAAGCCAAAAGCTTTGGCTGCGAAACGGTGGATTTAAGGAAAGACGTAAGCTTGGCAGATGCCATAGAGGACATCATCGGCATTCCAGAAGTGGATTGCGCAATAGATTGTGTGGGTTTTGAAGCTAAGGGCCATGGTGCCGATGCTGATAAAGAGATGCCCGCCACCGTACTGAATTCCGTGATGGACGTCACCAGGGCAGGAGGAGGAATCGGCATCCCGGGACTCTATGTGACCGGGGATCCAGGAGCGGTGGATGAGGCGGCTAAAAAAGGAAGCCTAAGCATTAGATTGGGATTGGGATGGGCTAAATCCCATCATTTTCACACCGGACAGTGCCCCGTGATGAAATACCACCGGCAACTGATGAATGCGATACTCTATGATAAAGTAAATATCGCCAAGGCTGTAAATGTACAAGTCATCTCCCTGCAAGATTCCGTGAAAGGGTATAAGGACTTTGACGGGGGAGCGGCAAAGAAATTTGTGATAGACCCGCACGGATTAGTGCCCAATTAATTATTCAGCTTGATAACAACCCTCCGGAATTCAGGAGGGCTGTTCTTTGTTGATAAGGTTCTATGAAATCGACCCTGTCCTTACGGCAGTCAGGGCATGACTTGATCGGTCGACACCCACCGGCCGCCCCGCTATCGGGTTTGCGAGATTCTCCCGAAACAAGTTCCCCGATCCCGATAGCTACGGGACGGGGCTGGCAGGGACAGGCTCAGAATCGAGTCCCCCGAATCGATCCCGATAGCTCGGGACGGGGCAGGGCCCTCAAGATAGCCATAGTGATGACCGCTGAAAATAGATATAATCATATGTTAATTTCGACCAATTTTTAGATAGATTAAGACTTTATGCTTACTAATCCAAAGAATTATAGTACTTTAAAGGTGATTGATATTGAGTAAAATTTAGGGTTGTCTACCTTATATACCAATGCGAATGGTTGAACTCCAATGGATAAATTAATTAGAGCTCCTTCCTTAAAACTATACTTTGTTAGAAACATAAATAAAACCTTCCATAAACCAGTTTATTGAACTGTCCTTCGGGAAAAATGAAAATAATTGTATATTGCATTACCAGAAATTGCCGGCTAAACATAATATTGCTCATTCCAGTGCCAGAGATTTTCATTTAAGCCAATGTGAAGCCATTGCACAAAAAAATTATTTTTTATAATAATTTGAATATAGAATTAAAACTAAGGCATTTCTCATAGCTGTAAAACACCTGCAATATGGAACAAAACGATATGGATCAAAGGAATAATCTTCATATAATAGCCATTGGTGCATCTGCAGGTGGTATGGAAGCCATTCATTTGCTTTTTGATAATACGCCACAGGATGGAGTTGCCTACGTGATCATCCAGCACCTTTCCCCGGATCACAAAAGTTTTATGGCAGAACTCCTGGCCCATCACAGCAAACTGAAAATATCAGTAGCTCAAAACGGAATGTACATTAAGCCAAACCAGGTATACCTGATGCCGCAGGGCAAAAATATGACAATTTCAAATAGACACCTGGTGCTGACCGATATCAAGCCCATGCAGCCTAACACTTCCATAGACATATTTTTTGATTCGTTGGCAGAGGATCAGGGGGATAAATGCATTGGTGTCATTCTTTCAGGCACCGGGAGGGATGGTACCAAGGGAATTGCCGCAATAAAAAAAAGCGGGGGGTATGTGATCGTTCAGGACCCAGACAGTGCTAAATTTTCCGGCATGCCCAATAGTGCCATTCAATCGGGAAATGTGGATGTAATCTTACCTCCAGAGTCAATTCCGGACGAAATCACCACCTACTTAAAGCGGGATAGGTTAGAGCAAGATTATTCCAATTCAACCTCCACAAAGGATGAAGAAGACTTGGTTAAAATCCTCCAATTGATCCAAAAACACACCCCGCTTGATTTTTCAGAATATAAACGCCCCACCATAATCAGAAGAGTGATTATGCGAATGGCCAAAAATAAAGTCACCTCACTGAGCGCCTATGTTGATTTTCTCGAGGCAAACCCTTCAGAAATTTCCATTCTTGCCAAGGAATTTTTGATAAGTGTGACCAAATTCTTTAGGGATAAGGAAGCTTTTGATATCATAAAAGAAAAGGTGATCCCCGAAATAGTTGAACATAAACTTCAGGTGGATATATTAAAAGTTTGGGTGGTAGGATGTGCCACTGGGGAAGAAGCCTATTCTTTTGCCATCCTTATATCAGAGTATCTTACCAAGCTTAAGAAAGATATTGATGTCAAGATTTTTGCTAGCGACATTGACAAAGCCGCACTAAAGCATGCCTCCAAAGGTGTGTATCCTGAAATAATCTCGAAAGACATTTCCGAAGAGAGACTCAATAGATTCTTCATAAAACTAGGAGACACCTACAAAGTCAGGGACAATATTAGAAAAATGATCATTTTTGCCGACCATGACATAGTAAAACAACCTCCCTATGGTAAAATAGATTTGATAAGCTGTCGTAATCTGCTCATCTATTTAAGTCCCTTATTACAAAATAAAATCCTTGCCTCCCTTCATTTCTGCCTGAATAGGGGAGGGTATTTGTTTTTAGGTCCCAGCGAAAGTTTGGGGGAGTTAAAGGAATACTTCAAAGAAGTGGACAAAAAATGGAAAATAGTGAAAAGCGTGGAAGCAGCCCATAATCTTAGGCATACCACCTATAGTACTCCCGGAATTGAAGGACAATTTGCACCTCCACATTTCAATGCTTTTCCTTCAAAAAACAATACTAAAAGTAACCTCGATGAGGTCTTCAACCAAGCACTGCTTGAGGAAACCGGCTATGACGCTGGAATATGGGTGGATACTGACTTTGAGATCGTTCAAACTTGTGGAAATTACGAAAAATTTCTTCTCCCAAAACTTTTTAATTTCAACCTACTTGATATGTTGCCCGAAGAACTTTCCATTGCCACATCCACCACATTGCGCAAGGCAGTAAAAAATAAAAACACAGCAATTCTCAAATCCGTAAAATTCCAACTTAATGGTACCACCCGCTCAGTCAATATTTTGGTTAAACCCCTGTTTTCCGAAAATTCTCCCGCAAAACATCTGGCACTCGTTTTATTTGGGAAAATAAATAAACACAACAAAAAGGACATAGAGGTCTACTCTAGTGAGACGCAAATCACACGCTACCTTGGCGATCTGAAAGACGAGCTAGTCGAAACTAAACAAAAGCTTAGGGAAGCTTATGAGGCTCTAGACATATCCAATGACAATATTTCTTCATATAATGAGGAATTGATTTCCAGTAACGAAGAATTTCAGAGTACAAATGAGGAGCTTCAATCGGTAAATGAAGAACTGCAAACAGTAAACAATGAATACCAATTGAAAATCAAGGAATTGGCAGAATTAAATGATGATTTGAATAATTATTTTAAATCCACTATTAATGCACAACTCTATTTAAGTAAGGACCTGACCCTTAGGAAATTCACACCCTCCGCCATACAGCAGGTGAACCTTAAAGAAAGTGATATAGGACGGCCCCTGAGTGATATTTCGACCAATATAAGATTTTCTACACTGATGGAAGACATCAATAAGGTGATAGCTACTTCCAATCCGATTGAAAAAGAGGTGCAAACCTTAGATGGTAGATGGTATCAAATGTTGGCATTTCCATTTACCAAACTATTGGACAATCAAAACGATGGAGCGATCATCACATTCAATGACATCACCGAACTAAAAAAATCCCAATGCAAATTGTCAAGGATAAATGCTGACCATAATACTTTTATCTATGCTGTTTCTCATGATTTGAAAGGACCACTGAATAATCTAAAAGCTCTTACTGCCCTTTTAGGAGAATCTGATGAACCGCAGTCTGCCGAAGAAAAAGAGGTTTTAGGGCTGATGGAAAAATCCATAAACATTCTCTCCGAAATCATCAATGAACTTTCAGATATTACCAAAATTGAACATGAGATGGATGCCTTGGAAAAGGTTAACATAAAAGAACTTTTTGAAGAAGTTAAGTTTAGCGTGAAAGAAAAGATAGCAAAAACAAATGCAACCTTTCATTTAGAGCTGAAAGTACCGGAAATTCCATTTTCAAAAAAGAATCTGAGGGGTATTTTGTCAAATTTATTGAGCAATGCCATCAAGTATTCCTCACCTGATCGGGATCCTATAGTGACCATTCGAACAGAAGAATCAATTGACTTTATTATACTTTCTTTCCAGGATAATGGATTGGGCATACCAGAAAACAAACTTCAGAAAATATTTTTAAGGTTCAACCGCGCCCATAACCATGTGGAAGGAAGCGGAGTGGGTTTATACCTGGTGAAAAAATTAATCACCAATGCCGGGGGGGACATTCATGTTGAAAGTGAATTGGGTAAAGGGTCTGTTTTTAAAATTTACTTTAAAAAAAATCCCGAATAGGCCAATTGCTCTCTGAAATGTTACTAGCAGTGAACAGTAAAAACGAAGGAGAACTTGGCACATCAGGACACTTCCCCAAAAGGTGAATAAGCTGGGAGAAAAGGAGAGCCTTATCGATTTTTCAAATTTTAGTCAAAGAGGCAGCCTAAAATTTGTAATTTCGGGTGCTAGAATATTTGATAACCCCTTGAGCTGCCTCTATGAAGACCATTATCTGTGAAAAGCCAGGCCTATTTTCCCAAAAGGACACCCCAACACCCCAGCCCGTAAAAGGGGAAGTTCTTCTGAAGATTGAACGGGTTGGAGTTTGTGGTACGGATCTGCATGCTTTTGCCGGCAATCAGGCTTACTTCACCTATCCCCGCATCCTGGGGCATGAATTGGCTGCGGTAATCGAGGATTCCAACGGTTCATTAACATGGAAGAAAGGGGACAAGGTTGTGGTAATACCTTACATTCACTGTGGGAAATGCGTGGCCTGCCTGCAAGGTAAAACCAACTGCTGTACCCGACTAAAAGTGCTCGGTGTACATACTGATGGAGGGATGCAGGAATATTTCGCCTTATCAGAGGAATTACTGCTTCCCGCCGAAAATCTCAGCTTTGAGGAAATGGCCATCGTAGAACCCCTTGCTGTGGCGGCACATGCCGTAAAAAGGGCAAAGGTAGAAAAGGGAGAGCAAGTTTTGGTGATGGGTTGCGGACCAATAGGCATAGGCATCATGGTATTTGCCAAATTAGCGGGTGCAACGGTAACTGCACTGGATATTAATGAAAGCCGTCTCCAGTTTGTTAAGGAGCAGATTGGAATAAAAAATACGGTTTTAGCATCCGCACACCTTCTTGAGGAAATCAATGAGATTACTGATAGTCAGCTGTTTAATGCGGTATTCGATGCCACCGGCCACAAACTGGCCTTGGAATCAGGACCTGAATACATGTCCCACGGAGGAAGGTTTTTGCTGGTAGGTCTGTCTAAGGGGGATTTGGTATATAACCACCCCGCCATTCATGCCAAAGAGTCCAGTATCCTGTGCAGCAGAAATGCCACCGCAAGGGACTTTCGAGAAGTGATAGCAGTCTTGAAATCCGGGAAATTTCCTACCGAGACATTTATTACCCACCATCTTTCTTTTGATAAGGTGGTGAATGAATTTGAATCCTTGACCCAACCCGAGAACATGGTTATCAAAGGGATGGTACAAGTGTCATGATAAAATTTGGTCCGCCTCAATAGGACATGGTTTAAAATATTCAGTATTACTAAGAAACAACCCTCAAACCCATGAATAAACTCATTTTATTAGTAGCACTTATTTGCTTCCCCTTACTGAACTATGCACAAGGAGAATGGGAAGTACTCTTTGACGGAAGCAACCTGGATAAATGGCGAAGCAAAACAGGGCCGGAAACCCCTTCTCAAGGGTGGAAAATAGCTGATAACCAACTTTTCTTGGATGGAAAAGGTGGGGATATCATCACCAGAGAAAAATATGGGGACTTTGAACTGCTTTTTGAGTTCAACCTCACCGAAAAAGCCAATTCCGGCATCAAGTATTTTGTGGGGGAAGTATTGAACGAGGAGACAGGGGATACCATGATCAATGGGCCCGAATACCAAATCATTGATGACTTTAAACACCCCGCCATCATGGATGACCAGGATGGACTGAGTTCCACAGCTTCAGCTTACCTACTATATTCCCCAAAAAACAAGCAGCTCAACCCTCCGGGGGAATGGAACACAGGAAAAATAGTGGCCAAAGGCAAAAAGGTGGAACATTGGCTAAATGG
>PXCO01000316.1 GCA_003565295.1 Cyclobacteriaceae bacterium | reverse complement strand
TTTTTAATTTAAGTGCTGACACACCCGCCTGACCGGCAGCCACAGATGCACAGATGTTTTAAAGGCTAATGGAAGCATTGGTGGCTATATCTTCTGTTTGCCAATCAATTGGAAATGAACTGATCCTTAATTTCCAAAAATAACTATCTGTGCATCTGTGGCTATTGTGTGCATCCCTTTCGGCCGAACAGGCATGTGTGGCTAACATCACCCCATCCTTGGATCAATTTTTGCCGTTTATCGGCACCTGGTTTCTCTATGTTGAAAATAAGCGGGTTTTTAATTTAAGTGCTGACACACCCGCCTGACCGGCAGCCACAGATGCACAGATGTTTTAAAGGCTAATGGAAACATTGGTGGTTACATCTTCTGTTGGCCAATCAATTGGAAATGAAACTGATCCTTAATTTCCAAAAATACCTATCTGTGCATCTGTGGCTATTGTGCCCCTTATTTGTGCGCAGCCCTGCCGGACAGATGGGTGTGGCCGCTAATTTTACCTTAAAGCCCTGGAATGAAAATTTCTCTCTATAAGAAACTCTTTCATAGTCGTAAGCCGCGGTTGGGTCTTCCTGGTTTCTTGGAAGATCCTGGACAGGCTGGGCGTGAAAGCTATGCGCAGTTTTTTCATTTGACCATTATAGTTGCTGACTTAGTAGATGGTTGAAAAGAAGTCATTGCTTCACGAAAGATCCCCAAAAAATTCCTCCAAGTCCAATTCAAATCTTTTGATAACCATAGACTTGACAATATCCCCTGTGGTCATTAACTTGGAAGGTTGGTATTTCCCATTGACCAGGTTATAAACCAGCGAGGTCAGTGCATCTGGATCCAAAAGCCAATACTCTTTTACTCCTGACTCCTCATAAACTTCATACTTGTATTGGAGTTCCAGTTGCTTGTTCCCAGGGGACATAATTTCCACCACAAGATCCGGGGCACCAATACAGCCCCTGTCATCCAGTTTCTCCGGATCGCAGACTACACAGATATCCGGCTGGACAACGGTGTTGACCTTATCGTCTTTTTTGGATTTGACAGGAAGACGGACATCAAATGGAGCAAAATAAACCTCACAAATATGACACTCCAAAAAGTTAAATAACTTGGTTCCCAAAGAGGCAGCAGCTTTTTGGTGTATTCTTTTTGGTGCAGCAGCCGCTTTTTTAAATACTTTTCCTTTGATCAGCTCCACCATTTCCTCCATATTCCAGGTCAGGTATTCCGCATAGGTATACCCACCGTAGCTGATATCAGGTTCTTTGAGTATGGCCTTTTCCTTGTCCTGTTCCATGGTTAAATTTAATCATATTGAAATATTGAGTATAGCTTTAGAAATGTTTATTTTGCTAAACCCATTTAGCAATAGCTATTTTTCTATTCCCGAATACTTTTTATAAACGGCGCGGTATCCAAATAGTCGAGCAATTGGAGCAATGGTATTCATTAAAACCTTTTGCACTCCAACCGGGATATCAGCAAGATAGGTTTTGCTGTCTAGGTATTTAAGTGAGACCAACTCTTGAACTAATCCAAATTTTCCGTTTTTACTTTTTCCGTCAGCAGCCAACCCCACCAAGTTTTCAACCAAAAATTCAAAATCTAAGGCTGGTGTAACTGTATGAATATAGGTTACCGGTTTTTCTTGATTGTTATAATGATTGTGAGGGATATTTTTCGGTAAAGTTATTTTTTCTCCTGCCGAAATTACCTGTGACTTCCCTTCAAGCAGAACAGTTAGTTGTCCTGAAATAACTTCAAAAGTTTCGTCTTGTAAAACGTGAAAGTGTTTAGGAACAATTTGTCCTTTACTTTTAAGAATCGTTTTTACAGCAACTTGTTCTCCGTTTGTGTCCTTGGCTGTTTTTAAAAATTCATAGAAGTCCCCATTGGTTGGGTTGATGATTGTTTGTCCTTTGGTGGGCATACTAGCTTTTTTAGTTGTTTATTCTGATTCCATGCTGTGATGTTGCTAGATTTTTACACTGGCAGTCCTCACTAAATAATTATTGCTACTCTTTTAATGCCTTGATTTTTCAATCCTCTACTGTCCTATTTGGCGGGCTTGATATAGTTTTTTTTACTTTTATTTTTTAATACCCATATAATCTGCGTCCCATAAAATCCAGTTTGCCTTTTAGGCAATTACCATTCAATATACAAATTAGTTTAACACCTAGCCTGAAAACAAGTCATAAATGCTATTACGAATCCCTAGGGCAAAGCCCCTAAAAGTCTTATAAGTATTGTAGAAGGGGAGAATAAAAAAAATGGATACTACTCTGGGATTCGAGCAGTATCCATTTAACCGAAAGCGAATTGCCGGCTTACCCCAATGCCCTGGTATGAAAGCTTTTTTCGATCAGAAACTCCTTCATGCTCGTAAGCCGGGGTTGGTTTTTCCTGGTTTCGTGGAAAATCCTCTCCGGAACCTGCAGGAATGGAGGCCTGCCGTACGTCTCATAAAACTGACGCATGGGATAGAATTCCTTCGCAAATAGCCGGATCAAGAAGCGAGGTACGGAGGTGTACCTGAATTTTTCCCCTTCCCTGATGCTCTCCATTATCCTGCCCAATTCAATCCCGGAAACCATATCTCCGATTACGCTGACTTCCTTGTTCAGGTATTCTTCCGGTTGTAGGAATATATGAAGGGCCAGTTTCCCTATATCCCCGGAAGAAATATAGGGTACTTTTGCATCGGCATCAATAAACCCCTTGATAAGCCCCTTCTTTACCGGAAAGAAATGAGATCCCAGGTTGTCCATGAATTGTGGCAACCGGAGTAGCGTATAGGCTTGTCCACTGGAGATCAGGTAATCTTCAATGATGAATTTGCTCTCCACGTGGACCATTTTAAATTTCTTTTCGGTAAAATTCAGCACAGAGCTGAAAAGCAAATGCCCCACCTTATTGGCAACACAGGCATCCACGATGTTTTTCCCTTGTCGGATCTCCTTCTCAGGGTAACAGTGTTTGTTATCATCGGACCAGGGCTGGGTCATTCCGAAAACCGCATCTGCACCCTTAAAGGCCTCTATCAGAGAGTCCCTGTTTTCCAAGTTCACTTTTTTCACTTCCACTCCCAAGTCCTTTAAGGTAAGGGCCTTAGATGCTTTGTCATTCCGGGTAAGGGCTACGATATGCCACATGTCATCGGATTCCAATAAGTGCCTGACCACAGACCCTCCCTGGGTACCCGTGGCTCCACAGACCACAATGGTTTTTTTAGGCGCATTAGTTTCTAACGTTTTCATATTTCTTTCTCGGGATTAATTAAGGACAGGAAAAGGGATATGGCCTTTGAACCCCAACCACTTGGCCAGTCTGCCAACCACTTTGGCCATTATTTTTTGGACGAAGATGGGTGGGTTTATCACAAACAGCTCCCCGTAGCATTCATGCAGGATGGCTGCAAACTGCAAGGGGTTTGGCAGTCCTTTTTTGTCCAATTTCCCCTTTTGGTCCAAGGCATACATGCTTTCCAGAAAATATTCCGTTTTCAACGCTGGCCTCAACTCCACGATAGCCACTAATTCTTCTGTTCCGGCGTTGGACCATTTGTGCAGCACA